>NZ_JAJSYW010000109.1:0-22692 GCF_036815005.1 Streptomyces sp. IBSBF 2435
CCCCTCCACCCCGTCGCGGTCCGCCAGCCGACCGCCGCGGTCCGGCGGGTCAGGACGCCGGCGCCTCGCCGTCGTGGCCGCCGGCCTCGCGGTGCTGACCACCGTGGCCACCACCGCCTCCGCCAGCCCCGCCGCCCCGCACCGCAGTGCCGCCACGGCTGCCGGGATCCAGCAGTGGGCCTCCGACGCCCAGACCACCGGCGCCCAGCTCGCCGCCCCGACCGCGATCACCGCCGCCTCGGCCGCGGCTGACACCACCGTCCACGTCGACCCGGGACTGCGGTTCCAGAAGCTGACCGGGTTCGGCGCGTCCATCACCGACCCCTCGGCCACCGTGCTGTACCGCATCCCCTCCTGCCCCAGGTCCGCCACGACGTCCTCGGGATAGCGCCCCAGCAGGTGTCCGCCCCGAGGCCGGCCATGAGGTCCACGTCCTGCGGCATGAGCCGGTAGTGGTCGCAGGCCGTCTCGCCGGTGTCGCCGCCGGTCACCGCACCCGGCACCCGGCAGAAGGTGTCCCAGATCGAGTCCGTACGGCCTTCGGCGTGCGTGGAGCCCTCGATCTGGTACGCGGAGGCGGCCACGCCGAGGCGGAAGCCGGCCGGCAGCAGCGAGGCGCGAGCCGGCACGGGCAGAGCCGCGATGTCCTCGGCGGACAGGCGCGGGAGATCGGTCACAGCAGGCTCCTCGGGCCAGGTCGCGGGTCGCGGAAGCGCCGACGACCGGTCTCGATACGGCTCTCGGCGGGGCCTCATCCTGGTCAGCACGTATAACCGTGTCCATAAAACGGTCCAGTACGGTCCCATACCGTCCAGTCGGCTGGGGGAGCCCGGGGATTGTGTGCCGTCAGAGCGGCGGTGACGAGCCCGTGGTGCTCCCTTCTGGCGGGGGCTATGGTGGACGCAGTGGGATCGGGTCGGCGACTGGAAAGCGCGGGTACTCGTGCGCTCTACCGGCCGGACCCCCGTATTCCGGCAACGATCTGAAGGTGGACATCCTGGTGGCGCGCACGGCAACGTCGGGGGAGGGCCGCAAGGCCACGATCAAGGATGTGGCCAGACTTGCGGGGGTGTCGCCGTCGGCGGTCACCATCGCGGTCCACGACAAACCGGGTGTCTCGTCCTCCACCAAGGAGCGCATCCTGCGGGCAGCCCGCGAACTGGGCTGGAGCCCCAACCAGGCAGCGCAGTCGCTGTCCGGCCGCGCACTGCACACCGTGGGGCTCGCCATCGCCCGGCCGGCCCGGATGCTCGGGCTCGAACCGTTCTACATGGAATTCATCTCCGGCATCGAAAGCGTGCTCGGGCGGCACTCCTGCTCGCTGCTGCTGCGACTGGTCGAACCGGAGGAAGAGATCGAGGTCCAGCGCGGCTGGTGGCAGGGCAACCGGATCAACGGCTCCATCCTGGTCGACCTGCGAGCGGACGATCCGCGGATTCCCGCGCTGTCGGCGATCGGCCTGCCGGCCGTGGTCGTCGGGCACCCTTCGCTGGCCGGTCCCTTCACGTCGGTGTGGACGGACGACGCCGCGGCGACCGCGGAGGCGGTGCAGTATCTGGCCGCGCTCGGCCACCGCCGCATCGCCCGGGTCGGCGGCCCGGCAGAGCTCGGCCACAGCGCCATCCGCACCAAGGCGTTCACCGACACCGCGGAGCAACTGGGCCTGAGCGCACGTACGGTGGCCGCCGACTTCTCCGCCGACCAGGGCAGCCGCGCCTGCCGCAACCTCCTGCTGTCCCCCGAGCGTCCGACGGCCATCGTCTTCGACAACGACCTCATGGCGGTCACCGCGCTCGGCGTCATCGCCGAGTTCGGCCTGTCGGTGCCCCATGATCTGTCGGTGCTGGCCTGGGACGACTCACAACTGTGCCAGCTGACCCGCCCCACCCTGTCGGCGATGCAGCACGACGTCTTCTCCTTCGGGGCCGACGTCACCGAGACCCTGTTCGACGTCATGATGCGCCGTGAGGCAGTCTCGCACGCCGCCCAGGTCCCCAGCCTCGTCCCGCGGGGCTCCACCGCTCCACCACCGGCAGACCGGCGCCCCCGCTGACGGCCATCTGGATCCGGCCGCCGCCGGGTTCGCCGACGCGCTCCATATCGTCGTCGCGCCGGTGGAGCCCGGCACCGGCGTCCGGCTGCGGGAGTCCTCGGACGAGCTGCTCGACGCGTTCCACCGCGAGGTGGTGCCCAGCCCGAGCGGCGTCACACACCACCTGTTCTGGCGGCGCCGCGGACCCGGCGGGCGCTACCCCCCGGCGGGCAGCCTGGCCAGCAGCGCCCTCTTGTCCGGCTTGCCGCTCGGGGCGACCGGTACGGAGTCGAGCAGGGTGACCGTGGCGGGCGCCGCGCCCTCGCCCAGTGCGGCGCGTACGGCGGCGCGCAGGTCGTCGGCGGCGGGTGCGCGGCCGGCGACCGGGACGACGAAGGCGTGCGCGGCCTCGCCGGTGCGCTCGTCGGGCGCGCCCACCACGTACGCCTGGTCGACGTCGGGGTGGGCGGCCAGTGCCGCCTCGATCGTGCCCGTGTAGTGCAGGATCGCGTTGACGAAGATCACCTCGCGGGCGCGCCCGACCAGCCGCAGGAAGCCGTCGTCGCCGAGGGTGCCGAGGTCCCGGGTCCTGATCCAGCCGTCCCTGACCACCTCTCGGGTCTCCTCCTCGTCGTGCCAGTAGCCGGACATGGCCCCGGCCGAGCGCACCCAGATCTCCCCCGCTGTGCCGGCCGGGACCGGCTGTCCCAGCGGGTCGCGGACGCTGATCCCGACACCGGGCATCGGACGGCCGACGGAGTCGAGCACCCGGTCGCGGTGCTCGGCCAGATCCTCGGGGCCGAGCAGGCTGAGCATGCCGGTCTCGGTCTGCCCGTAGCCCTCGTGGACCACCGGGCCGAGCCGGTCGACGGCCTCGGCCAGCCGATGCGGCGGCAGCGGCGACCCGGCGACGAGCAGCGCCCGCATGCTGGAGGTGTCGACCTGCTCGGTGCGGAGGGTGTCGAGGACCTGGTAGAGCTTCGCCACCGTGCACAGGCAGGCGGTGACACGGTGCCGTTCCCAGGAGTACGGGAAGGCGACCGGCTCGTCCGGGATCACCGCGGTGCCGCCGCCGAGCAGGCACAGCGCGAGATGCTCCAGCATCACGGCGCTGGTCAGCGTGCCGAAGACCAGGAACCGGCCGTAGCGCTCGGCGAGCCTGCGGGTCGGCCCGCTCCACCGGGCGGGCTGCCAGGCCCAGTGGTCGCTCAGGGCGCGGTAGGTCTGGGCGGAGCCCTTGGGGTCGCCGGTGCTGCCGCTGGTCAGGCAGATCAGGCCGATGTCGTCGGGCCGGCCGCGGGCCACCAGGGCCTCGTCGGGCCCGGCGGCGTCGCCGCGGCTGCCGCCTGCGGGGGGCGTACCGCCGGCCAGCAGGTCCAGGTCGAGGACGGTCGCGCCGGCCGCGCCGGCGGCCGCGGTGAGGTCGGGCTTCGCGGTGGTGGCGTCGGCGATCACCGCGTGGACGTCCTGCGCGAGCGCGTGCCGCAACTGGGACGGCGTCAGGCCGGGGCGCAGGCCCGTGACCCGGCAGCCGAGCAGGTGGGCGGCGATCTGCGCGGCGAATCCCGCCGGGGTGACCGCCGTGGTGACGGCGACTCCGCGGCCGGCGCCGACCCCGGCTGCCCGCAGACCGCCGACGCAGTTCCGTGTCAGGTCCAGCACCTCGGCGCGGGTCACGGGCTGCGACCGGAACTCGAAGGCGGGGGTCGCGGGATCGCGTCCGAAGGCGTCCACGAGGGGCTGCGGAAACACCGGATCTGCCGGTCTGCTCATGGTTTTCTCCGATCCGGACATATGGTCACCAGGTCGAATTCCAGCCACTCGCAAACGGTTCCGCGCGTGCGCACAGTATCCGCACAGCGTTCGGCCGCCGCCGCCCGGCGCATTGTCACGATGCTGCCCGGTGATCGCCCGGGCCCGTTCCGGAATTTATCCATCCGGTCTGAATCCCAACCTCGCAATGCAGTGTGACATGGATCACATTTGGGCCCTCTGGATATCTCCTTTAATCCTCAACTAGGGTGGCCGCATCCTCATCAGATACCGGGAGGGCATGTGTCCGGAGAAGAGCGGATCGACTACCTGGTAGTAGGCGGAGGGCCGGCCGGAATCCAGGCGGCCTATTTCCTGGAACGCGCAGGCCGCGACTATCTGCTGGTCGAGGCGGGCGAGGCCCCCGGCACTTTCTTCACGAAATTCCCCCGGCATCGGACGATGATTTCCATCAACAAGGTGCACACCGGCTGGGACGACCCCGAGCTGAAACTGCGCACCGACTGGAACTCGCTGCTCTCCGAGGGCAACCACCCGCTCTTCACCGCCGTCACGCCCCGATACTTCCCGCAGGCGGACGACTTCGTCCGCTACCTCGGCGACTTCGCCAGGACGCACCGGGTGCGCATCCGCGGCAACACGCGTATCACTCGCATCTCCCGGCTGCCCGCGGGAGACGGTTCCCCTCGGGGGGATTTCGAGGCGACGACCGAGGACGGCACGGTCCTGCGGGCCGGGCGGCTGATCATGGCGACCGGCGTCTCCCGGCCCTACGTGCCGCCGATCGACGGCGCCGAGCTGGCCGAGCGGTACGACGAGGTGTCCGTCGACCCGGCCGACTTCACCGGCAAGCGGGTGCTGATCATCGGCCGGGGAAATTCCGCATTCGAGACCGCGGACAACCTCGTCGAAACGGCGGCGGTGATTCATGTGGCCGGTCCCGGATCGCTCAAGCTGGCCTGGCAGACCCATTTCGTCGGCCATCTCAGAGCGGTGAACAACAACTTCCTCGACACGTACCAGCTCAAATCGCAGAACGCACTCCTCGACGGTGAGATCGTGCGGATCACCAGGGACGAGGCCGACGGCGGCTATCGGGTCGCCGTCAACTTCCTGCGGGTCGAAGAAGTGGTGAAGGAAATCCGCTACGACCGGGTCATCCTTGCCACCGGATTCCGCTTCGACGCCTCGGTATTCGCCGAGGAGTGCCGTCCGGAGCTGACGATCAAGGACAGGTTCCCGGCGCAGACCGACGCCTGGGAGTCGGTCAACGTCCCCGATGTCTACTTCGCCGGCACCATCACCCAGGTCCGCGACTTCAAGAAGTCGACCAGCGGATTCATCCACGGCTTCCGCTATGCCGTGCGCGCGCTGCACCGCATCCTGGAGCAGCGCTACCACGGCACCCCCTGGCCGCGCCGCGACCTCGACGGCGAGCCGGAGGCCGTCGCCGACGCCGTCATGGAGCGGATCAACCGTACCTCCGCGCTGTGGCAGATGTTCGGGTTCCTCTGCGACGCCGTGGTGGTGAGCGGCACCGGCGCGACCGGCTACTACGAGGAGGTGCCCGTCGACCACCTCCACCAGGTGGCCGGGGACGGGGCCTTCGGCGCCGCCGACCGCTACCTCACCGTCACCCTCGAATACGGCGAGGACCACGACAAGCTCAACCCGTTCGACATCTCGGCCGGCCGGCTCTCCCAGCAGACGGCCACCGGGCTCGACGGGCGCTATCTGCACCCGGTGGTGCGGGTGTTCCAGGACGGCAAGCCGGTCGCCGAGCACCACCTGACGGAGAACCTGGAGAACGAGTGGGACAGCGCGGACGTCCACCGCGCCCCGCTCGTCCGCTTCCTGGCCGCGCAGCTGGCGCCCGGCAGCCCAGCGCCCGGCACCTCCGAGTCCGGGTCCGCCGGCACGCGGCCCGCCCCCGGCACCTCCCGGCCCCCCGCGCCGCGGCAGGCCGCGCCCGAGCACCCGGACTTCCCGGAAGACGCAGCCGCGGACCCGTCGTGACCGGCGGCGAGCCCGCCCTCCCCGCCGTGCTCGCCGAGCTGCGGGAGAAGGCCAGGGCCCGGCTCGACCCGGTGCACTGGGACTTCTACGAGGGCGGCGCGGGCACGGAGACCGCCCTGACCGAGAACGCCAGGGCCTTCTGCCGGCTGGCCCTGCTGCCGCGCGTGCTGCGCGGCACGGGTCCCGCCGACACCCGCGTCACGCTGCCCGGCGCCCGCGCGCTGACGCCCGTCGTGGTCGCGCCCACCGCGTTCCACACCCTCGCCCATCCGGACGGCGAGCGCGCCACCGCCCGCGCGGCAGCCGCCGCGGGCGCGGTGCTGATCACCCCGATGGCCGCCACCACCGCGGTGGCCGAGGTGACGGCGGCGGCCAGGTCCGTACGCGAGGACGCGGCCGTGTGGTTCCAGCTCTACCTCCAGCCCGACCCCGCGACGACGGACGCCCTGGTCCGGCGGGCCGAACGGGCCGGCTGCACCGCGCTGGTGGTCACCGTCGACTCCCCCGTCTTCGGCCGCAGGACGCGCGACGACCGCAACGGCTTCCACGACCTGCCCGCGGGCCACCGCACGGAGAACATGCGCGACCTGCCCGGCGCGCCGCCCGGCGGCAGCCGGGACATCGCGATGTCGCCCGCGCTGTCCTGGGACGACCTGCGCGGGCTGCGCGACCGGCACGGACTGCCGGTCCTGCTCAAGGGGGTGCTGCACCCCGAGGACGCGCGGCTGGCCGTCGAGGAGGGGATGGCGGGCGTGATCGTGTCCAACCACGGCGGCCGCCAGCTCGACGCGGCACCCGCGGCCGTGGAGGCGCTGCCGCGGGTGGCCGACGCGGTGGCGGGCCGGATACCCGTCCTGCTCGACGGCGGGGTGCGCGCCGGCTGCGACGTGGTGACGGCGCTGGCGCTCGGCGCGACCGCCGTCGGCGTCGGGCGGCCCGTGCTGTGGGGGCTGGCCGCGGAAGGCGAGGACGGTGTGGCGCGGGTGCTGGCCGAACTGCGCGACGACACCGCCCATGTGCTGACCCTGTGCGGCGCCGCGGACTGCGCGGGGCCCACCCGGGACCAGGTGGTCGCCCGCGGCCCGCTGGGGGTGGCCGGATGCTGAGGAGGACCGGCGCCGCCGCGCTCGCGCTGTCCACCCCGTACTGGCTGCCCAAGGCCCTGATCGCGCTGCGGGTCCGGGTGTTCGCCCGGGTCAACGGCCCCGAGGGCGTCGTGGTGCCCAACGCCGACGTCGGCCCCGAGCACTTCGCCGAGTTGTACGCGCATCCGGCGGCGAACGGCCGCAGCAAGGGCGCAGGCCTGTCCGACCTGTTCTGGTACTGGCTCTCGCCGGGGCCCGAGGTCCACCAGGAGCACCTGGAGCCGGGGCCCCGCTACGACGCCGTGGCCCGGACCACCGCCGCGGTCCTGGCCGGGACCAGCGCGGACCTGTCGGCCGCGGCGGCCCGCTGCGCCGCGCACGTGCTCGACGAGGCCGTCCCCGGCCGGGTCGCCCTGGTCCGGCTGCGCGACCTGATGATGCCGGTGTGGGCGGACTTCTTCCACGGCCTGGTCTTCCGCGAGCCATGCCCGCCGCACGTCCGGCGGCTGATCGTGGACAACGCCGAGGACGTCGTCAACTCCCTGAAGAACACCCGGCTGCGTCACATGCGCCGCCGCGACCGGCTCACCCGCTACCTGCTGGGCCGCCTCGCGGCGGGCGAGGTGCCGCACCGGCTGCCCGCCGAACTCGCCACCCCGCTGGACCGCGCCCACTACCTTCAGGGCACCTTCTTCAACACCGCCGTCGTGCAGATGTCGGAGGCGATGGCGCACCTGCTGCTGGTGCTCGCCGAACACCCGGACGTGCAGCGGCGGCTGGCCGCGCACCCGGACGACGACCACGACCTGGGCAACGTCATGAACGAGACGCTGCGGCTTTTCCCGCTGTTCGGCATCGCGCACCGGATCACCAGTGCCGACATCGACCTCGGCGAGGGGGTGCGCTACCCGGCGGGCACCGTCCTGTGCTTCGACTATCCCGCCTACCACGCCACCGGCCACACCGACCCCGAGGTCTTCGACCCCGGCAGGTGGGACCGGATCTCGCTCAAGGACGCGCACCACATCCCCTTCGGGGTGGCCGCGAACCGGCCCTGCCCGGCCTGGCGGCTCTCCCCGCTGGTCATGAGGGCGGTGACCCGGGAGGTGCTGGCCCGCTTCACCCTGCATTCCGCGGTCTCCCACACCCGCTCCATCCCGCACCGGGCGCCCTGCCTGCTGGTCGCCCGCGAGCGGACGGCGCCACGCCGGCTGGTGGTCCCCGCGCTGGCCTTCCTGCGGCTGCGGGACCGCTGGGAGGACGTCGGCCGCAGCCTGCTGCAACTCGCCCTCGGCAGCTGGATGGTGGCGGACGCGCGGCGGCTGCGTATGACGCAGGCGTGGTTCGCCGCCCACGACACGCAGGGCCGCCCGCTCGGCGACGGCCCGACGGCAGGCGAGGGCAACGCGGCAGTGCCGGCGCCCGGTTGTCCGTACCACCACGGCTGATCCCGCCCCAGCTCCCCCCACCGCCGCATGCCGAAGGGTTGCCTGTCATGTCCGCGACCGAACTGGGCACCGCTTTCCTGCTCGCCGTCGTCGTCATCCTGGTGGTCTGCCGGGGTGTCACCCTGCTGCTGCGGCCAGTCGGCCAGCCGCCGGTCGTCGCCGAGATGATCGCGGGGGTGCTGCTCGGCCCGTCCGCCCTCGGGCTGCTGCTCCCCTCGGTCGAACACCACCTCTTCCCGGCCCCGTTGCGGCCGGTGCTCTACGTGGCCGGGCAGCTCGGCCTGGTGCTGTTCATGTTCCAGTCGGGGTACGAGTTCCGGCTGGACCGGATGAAGGCGGTGGCCCGGCCCGCCGCGATGGTCTCCCTCGCGGGCATCGTGACGCCGCTGCTGCTCGGTGTCGGGCTCACCTGGGCGGTGCGCGACTCCGTGGACACCTCGCCGCCCGGTGTCCCGCTCCATGTGACCGTCCTCTTCGTCGGGGTCACCCTGTCGATCACCGCCTTCCCGATGCTCGCCAGGATCATCATCGAACGCGGCCTCACCGGCACCGTGTTCGGCACCATCTCGCTGGCCGCGGGCGCACTCGACGACGTGGCGGCCTGGATCATGCTGGCCGGGGTGGTGAGCCTGGCGCGCGGCACCTCCTCGGCCCTGGTGCTGGCCATCGCGGGCGCGGCGGGACTGGTGGCGGTCCTCGCCGTCCTGGTCAGGTTCCGCGCCCCGGTCCTGCGCGCGACCGAACGGCTGACCACCGAGCAGCTGCTGCTGGTGACCGTGCTCGCGCTGTGCGCCGCCGCCTGGTACACCGACAGGATCGGCCTGTACGCGGTCTTCGGCGCCTTCAGCCTGGGCGCCGCCTATCCGCGCTCGCCCCGCATCGACCGGACGATCGAGAGCACCGCCCCGCTGAGCGGGACGCTGCTGCTGCCGCTGTTCTTCACCTACTCCGGCCTGAACACCGACACCGGCCTGCTGACCGATCCCTCACTGCTGCTGTTCGCGGCGGGCTGCACGCTGGTGGCCGTGGTGGGCAAGTTCGGCGCGTGCTGGCTGGCGGCGCGGCTGGGCGGGCAGCCGCAGGGGGTCGCGCTGCGGATCGGCACGCTGATGAACGCCCGGGGGCTGATGCAGCTCATCGCCATCAACGTGGGGCTGGCGGACGGGATCGTGTCGCCCTCGATGTTCACCGTGCTCGTCGTGGTGGCGGTGGTGACCACTGTGATGGCCACCCCGCTGCTCGCGCTGTGGGACCGGCGGGACGGGGGCGTGCCCGCCGCGCAGGCCGACCCGGTCGTGGCCCGGGAGCAGGACGCGGCCGCGGTGGCGGGCATCGGCGGACCGCCGGCCGCCGACGGCGCGTGACCCGCCCCGGCTCGCCAGGCGGCGGCCTGCCCGGGTGTCGCGTGACACCCGCCCCACGGCGCGATGGCGTGGTCCTCCCGGCGGACGCCGCGGCTTTCGTCACGCCGCGTGCCGCGGAAGTCCTCATAGCCCCCACCGGGGTCGCAACTTGCCGGCGGTCAACACGATGAGGCTGTCGCCCTGGGGCCTCATAACCCCAGCCATGGGTCGCAGGATCGCGGTCGGAGTGTTCACCAGCACCGGGCACGGCAGTCCTCAGTCAGCAGGCGTCTCCAGCCGGGATGCGCCCTTGGTGAGCCCGGTATGAGCCCGGACGCCGCTGGACCCGGTGGGATCGATGCCGGCGCGGCGGACGGGCTCACCCTCTGACCTGCACGGACGGGACCGGGCGCGACTACTCGTCATCCTCCGGCACGTAATGCCGGCGATCATTTGCCGCCCCCTGCATGCCCGAAGGTCCGCGATCATGGTCCGCACCGGTCCCGAGCCCTGGCGTCCTAGGCCGGCTCGAAGCAGAGGGTGTCGCCGGGAGCGAGGGTCATGACGACGCTCGACCCTTCGTGCAGCACCCCGTCCAGGGTCACCAGCACCTTCTCGGGCTTGACCTCGATGAAGGCGATACGGCCGTAGACCGCGACCCCTTCCCTGCTCTCGTAGGCGAACGTCGATCCCACCCAATCGAGATCCAGGTCGCGGGCCGCTACCCGTACTACGTCGTCGGCAAGGTTCATGTCGATCTCCCGGTGATGAGCTGTGCGAACGGGTGGGGCCCGGATCGGCCCGGACTGCTGGGCCAAGGGGTACGCACACCTGGGTACCCCTTGATCCGCTTCGCGAACGCTGAAGGCCCGCACCAAGTCACGCCTGAGGGGCGTTGCTCCGGAGCGGGCCGGTCTCCTGGCGACGCCCGGTCTCAGCCTGACCGCGGACCGCGGAGCCGGCTTCCCCGACGACGCCGGGGAATTCACGCCCCACCGCACCCACCCGCGGTGCCATACTCGCGGCGTGTCCGGCGACGCGGCAGCGGCGGCCAGCCCCGGCGGGCGGACGCCGGGGGCGCTCCAGTGGCGTGACCTCAGCATGGACCGGCGGCGCAGTTTCGAGCGCGGGACGGGCGGGCCGCGGGCACTCGCCGAGGCCGTCAACGCCGCCCGGGCCGCCCGCGCGGCCGCCGAGGGCGACGCACCGGCCGCGCGGGCGATGACCGCGATGCTGGCCTCCCACCTCCAGGCATGGTGGCAGCTGACCGGCGACGACCAGGCCCTGCTGGACGCCGTGGCCCTGGGCCGTGAGGCCGCCGCGGGACCGGGCCCGGGCGAACTCGACGCCCACCGCAATCTGTGCGGCGCCCTGGTCCAGCTGTTCGGGCGGGACGGCGGCGACGGCCTGCTCACCGAGGCGATCGAGCACGGCCGGCGGGCCGTCGCACTCGCCGAGGCACTCGCCGACGCCGACGGACGGCCGCTCGCCGCCTGCGTCGCCAACCTGACCTCCGCGCTCTTCTGGACGTACCAGTACACCCAGGACCGGCAACCGCTCGACGAGGCGATCCGACTCGCCGAGCACGCCCTCGACGCCCTCGCGCCGGACGAGCCCGACCGGCCCGTGCTGCGGAACAACCTGTCCAACCTGCTGCGCGCCAGGCACGGCCTGACCGCCGACCGCGCCGACCTCGACCGCGCGTACGAGCACGCCGTGGCCGCCGCCGGCAGCGGGGAACTCGTCCACCTCGCGAGCGCAGCGGCGGTCGGCCTGTACCGCTACCGGAGTTCCGGTGATCTCGCCGACGTCGAGACGGCGCGGGAGCTGTGCCGCCGCGCCCTCGCCGCCGCGCCGCCCGGCGACCCCCGCCGCGCCGCCCTCCACAACATGACCTGCGCCGCATTGCAGCACCTGGCCGGGCGCCGCGGCGACCCCGAATTCGCCCGGCAGGCCGCGGACGCCGCCAGGGCGGCGGTCGGGGCGACCCCCGCCGCCGGCCACGACCGCCCCGGCCATCTGCGCAACCTGGCGGGCGCGCTGCAACTGCAGGCCCGCCTGAGCCGCGACACCGCCCCGCTCGCCGAGGCCGTTCCCGTCATCGAGGCGGCCCTTGACGCCCTCGGCCCCGACCACCCCGACCGGGCCGACTGCCGCGGCGCCCTGGGCGAGGCGCTGCTCGCCCTCTACGCCGGCACCGGCGACGAGCGACTGGTCGACGCCGCCGTGGAGTCCGCCCGGGCGGCCCTCGACGAGACCCGCAGGCACCCCGAACTTCGCGGGACGCTGCTGGTGACCCTCAGCTCCGCGCTGCGTACCCGGCACTCAGTCCACCGCGCGCGCCCCGACCTCGACGAAGCGATCACCACCGCCCGCGAGGCCGCCCGCCGCCTCGGCCCCACGTCCTTCGCCACCGGCGCCTGGGACGCGGTGTCCGCCGCCTACGGCGCGCTCACCACGCTGCCCGAACTCACCCCCGCGCAGCGGCTCGACGCCCTCCGCGCGCAGGCCGACGCCGCCCGCCGGGCAGCCGACCTCACCCCGTCCGGCGACGCGCTGCATCCGCACCGCACCGGCATGCTCGGCTGGATCCTGCTGTGCCTGGCCGCCCACGACGGCTCCGCCGGCACCGAGGCCCTCGACCGGGCCCGCGGCTCGCTCGCCGCCCTGCCGCCCGGCACCGCGGCCCACGCCTCCGCCGCGCTGGCCTGCGGCAGCGCCATTCACCACGCCGTCCGCACCGGGCACGCCGACCCCGGACCCGCGCTGGCCGAGGCCGAGCAGCTGCTCCTCGGCGGTCTCGGCACCGAGGCCGCCACCGCCTCCGACCGCCTCGGCTGCGCCCGCGAACTCGCCCGCCTGCGGCTGACCACCGGCCGGCCGGGCGCGGCGCTGGCGGCCGTCACGCGGGCCGTCGACCTGCTGCCCGCCACCGTCCCCGGCGAGCTCGCCCGGGGCGGCAGGGAACGCGGCCTGGAGGTGCACGGCGGCCTGTCCGCGGAAGTGGTGGCGATCGCCGTCGCCGCGGGCCGCCCCGACCGGGCCGTCGCCCTGCTGGAACGGGCGCGCGGTGTCCTGCTGACCGAGGAGCTGGCCGGACGGCGTGCGCGGGGAGGCCGCCCGGCCCGGCCTGCGCCGCACCCGGCGGATCGGCCCGCCGGTGCCGCGGCCGTGCCCCCCGAGACCGCCGCCGCCGGGGTGGCCGTCGCGCGGCGGGCCGTGGCGGACGCAGAACAGCGCCGGCGGGACTGGTCGGCCCAGGTGCGCCGCTCGGCCGGGGCCGGGCGCGAACGGCCCCGCGGCAACGGGGCGGTGGTGGTCACCGCCGGAGCGGCGGGCGGGCACGCGCTGATCATCCGGCGGAACCGGGTGCGGGCGGTGGAGCTGCCGCTGCTGCGCGAGGCGGAGGCCGTGGGGCACGCGCTGCGGCTGAGCGGCGAACCCACGCAGCGCGAACTCCTTGACACGCTCGGCTGGTTGTGGGAGGCGGCCACAGAACCGGTGCTGCGCGAGCTCGCCCCGCGCCCGGGCGCGCGGGTCTGGTGGTGCCCGACCGGGCCGCTCGCCGCGCTGCCGCTGCATGCCGCCGGACGCGACGGCGACGGGGTGATGGACCGGGTGGTGTCCTCGTACACGCCGACCGTGCGGATGCTGGAGCACGCCAGGGCAGGGCTGCGGCGCGCCGAACGGTCGGGCGCGGCCCGGGCGGTGGTGGTCGCGGTGCCCGACGAGCCGGGCGCCGAGGTGCTGCCGCAGGTGCGGGCCGAGGCCGAGGCCATCGCGCGGCTGCTGCCGGGAACCCGGGTGCTGCTCGGCGGGCAGGCCGGGTACGAGGCGGTGGCGGCGGCGCTGCCGGACGGCGGTGTGGCGCACTTCGCCTGCCACGCGTTCAGCGACCCGGCGGTGCCCGCGGCCAGCGGCATCGCGCTCGCCTCCGGCGGCGGCCGGCCCGCGCTCACCCTGGCCGACCTGTCCGCACTCGACCTGCCCGCAGCGCAGTTGGCGTACCTGTCGGCGTGCGAGACCGGCCGGACCCGGCTGGGCCTGGCCGACGAGGCGGTGCACCTGGCGGCGGGCTTCCAGCTGGCCGGCTACCCGCAGGTGATCGCCACGCTGTGGACGGTCAGCGACCGGATCGCCGCCCGGATCGCCCGCGAGGTCTACCAGGGCTCGGTACGCGGCGGGCGCCTGTCGGCCCGCCGTGTCCCCGGGGCGCTGCACGAGGCGGTGCAGCGGGTACGGCAGCGCTGGCCGCGGGCGCCCGAGCTGTGGGCGGGCCACCAGCACTACGGGGCCTGAGCACTTCGGAAGCACACCGGAAGCGTGCGGGGGCTCGGCCGGGAAGCGGACGGCGGGCCACCGTGGCGGCATGACGGATCTCCCGCTGAAAGCCCTGTTGGAAAGCGCGAAGTCGCAGCTCCAGCAGGCACGCAACCAACCCCGGGACGCCTCGGTGCAGTCCCGGATCGTGCTCGCCTACGGCCTCGAACTGCTCGCCCGGCTCCTCGACGGCGTCCAGAGCGGCCTGGAGGACGGCGAACTGGTCGAGGTCGCCCTCGTCTACGACACCCTCGCCACCGAGACGGCACGGCTGTTCACGCTCGCCGTGCCCGAGGCCTTCCGCGCCCTGGTCGAGCTGTGCGACGACACACGGGCGCGCCGCCTGCTCGCGGGGCAGCCCGCCGCCTCCCCCGACGTACTGGACCTGCTGCGCCGCCGGTTGATCTGGCTCACCGTCACCTACGAGTGGCCCGCCGCCGGCCCGCGCCGGCGGGTGGTGGAGATCGTCCACCGCACCCCGCAGGGCGCGCTGCTCTCCTGCGACGTGGCGCAGGCCGTGTCGTGGCAGGACCTGCCCGACCGGGTCCGCTCCCGGCTGCTGGCCGGCACCGGGCAGGCCGTGCGCTACCAGCTCTACCCGGACTCCGCCCGGACCGGCGCGGTCGAAGAGAAAGGGAACCCGCGATGATGCCTCTCGTCCTGGTGCTCGCCCCCATGGTCGGCACCGCCCTGGCCGCCCTGGCCGTGTACTTCTGGCCGACCCTGATGAGCTGGGCCCGGGAGCACCTGCTGCCCTGGGTGGACCGGGTGCTGCCCGGGCTGGCCGCCGACGTGCGGCTGGCCTTCCAGAACCTCGACAAGATCTCCGTGGACCTGCGCCGGGCTGTACGCGGCGCCTGGCACCGGCTGCGCCGCGTGCTGCTCAGCGAGGTCGCCACCTTCGTCCAGCTCGCCGACGACCAGTGGGCGGTGCGGATCACCTCCTTCCTGCGCAACGTCGAGGACGCCGAGAAGCCGGTGGTGAAGATCGTCAGCGAGCAACCGGTCAGCTACGACGACCTCCCCGACAACATCCGGGCCCAGGTGCTGACCGGCGGGCTGAAGAAGGCCAGCCTCGACATCGTCGAGGGGCGCGACCAGCTGCTGAGCGAGGTCGACTGATGGACACCGACGTACAGGTACCGGCCGAGATGGGACGGGAGACACAGATGATCATGCTGGCGGCCCTGCTGCTGATCCTGGTCGGCGGCAGCTACGGCTGGCGGCTGCTGCGGCGGCCCCCCGCCGCCCCCGACACCGCTGCCGCGCACCGGGAGATCGGGGCGATCGTCCTGCTGGCCTACGGCCCGGACTGGGCCAAGCGCTTCGGGGTGGACGTCCAGCGGCTGGAGGCGGCGCTGCTGGACGGCGCCGACCCGGAGCTGCTCCGGCGGGTGGACAGCGAGATCGGGCCGGTCGACCTGCGCTTCCACCGGGCCGCGAAGGACTCCGAGGTCACCTTCACCGCGGAGTTCGACGGTCCGCGCGGCCACGCCACGGCCACCGCCGACCTGCCCTGGGACGACGTCCCGCAGCCGGTGCGGGCCGACCTGCTGCGCGGCAGCGCGTCGGTGCTGCGCACCTGGCGGGCCGTCAGGTGATCCACATCGTGCTGGCGCTGGTCGCAGCACTGGCCGGCGCCGCCGCGGTGGTCACCTTCTGGGGCGCGGTCAAGGACGCGGTCGGCGCGTGGCTGCGCGAGCGGGGCCTGGCGAAGAGCGCCCTGATGAGCGCCGTGGTGGTGCTCGACAGACTCGCCGTCGGCGTCCGGCGCCGGGTCAGGCTGCGTACCGCGCAGGGCCTGTGCGTGATCCTCGACCAGGAGTTGGGGATCGAGGACATCGACGACCCGAGGATCCGCGCCATGGCCGAGAAGCAGCAGCACACCGAGATCGACATCCTCAACGACCTGTAGGAGCCAGCCATGGACGACTGGGCCGAGATCCCCGTCGGGCGCGCCGCCGCCGGCGACCCGCCCGCGGCGAGCATCACCGCCCCTGCCACCGACCCCGCTTCCGACCCTTCTTCCGCCACCGGGGCCGCCCCGGTGTTCGCCTCCCGCAAGCCCCGCCGCTCCCTGGACGACCTGGTGGTCTCCGCCGAGGTGCGCGAGCGCGTCGAGCTGGCGCTGCGCCAGCTCGACCACCACGAGGTGCTCTACCACGAGTGGAACCTGAGCCGGATCGACCCCGACAGGACCGGAACGGCCGTCAACTTCTACGGCCCGCCCGGCACCGGCAAGTCGCTGGCCGCAGAAGCCGTCGCGCACCACCGCGGCGTCCCGCTGATCGACGTCAGCTACGCCGAGATCGAGTCCAAGTACGTCGGCGACACACCGAAGAACATCGTCGCCTGCTTCCGCGAGGCCCAGCGCGAGCAGGCGGTACTGGTCTTCAACGAGGCGGACTCCATCCTGGGCAGCCGGCTCAGCAACGTCACCCAGAGCTCCGACCACAGCGTCAACGTGTCGCGGGCCGTGATGCTCTCCCAACTCGACCAGTTCGACGGGCTGGTGGTCTTCACCACCAACTTCCCGCGCAATTACGACGCGGCGTTCGTCCGCCGCATCCTGGTGCACGTACGGTTCGACCTGCCGGACGAGCCGACGCTCCGCCGGCTGTGGGCCGCGCTGGTGCCCGACGAGGTGCCGCGCGGCGAGCCGCTGGACCTCGACCGGCTCGCCGCGGCCTGCGCGGGACTGGCCGGCGGCGACCTGGTCAACGCCGTCAAGGCGGGCGCAGGCCGGGCGGTGGTGCGCACCGGCGCTGACCGGGTCCTGCGCACCGAGGACCTGCTGGCCGAACTCGCCGTACTGCGGCAGGCCAAGGCGGAGGTCGGCAAACCGGCCGACGGCGGGCCGCGGGTGGTGTCCGTGGAGCACCTGGAGCGGATGCCCGAGCAGGGCTGAACCCGGCGTGAGCTCGCGGCCCGGTCCCGAAGCGCGCACGGCCGGCGCGCGACGGGCCGGTCCGCCCGGCCGCCCGGCGACGGGCCGGCCCGCGACGTCAGCCGGAGGCCTCGCGGCGCAGCGCGCCCAGTGCCGCGAAGTCCCCGGCGGTCAGCCAGTCCTGGTTGCCGGTGTCGACCGGGCAGCCGGCCAGCCGCAGCCGGCTCGCGATCTTGGCCCGGCACTCGGGAGCCCCGGTCAGACGCACATAGCTGCGCCCGCCCAGGTCGGTCACCGGCCGCTGCTCCCCGGCCAGCAGGATCAGTGTCCTGTCGGGGTGGACAGCCAGCGCCATGCCCAGTTCGAGCAGCACGTTGGGCCTCGGCTGGAGGGCCGGGCGCAGCTCGGCGTCCGACTCGCCGCCCAGCTCCGGGTGCAGGCTCACGACGTCGTCGGGGGTGAGCAGCACCACCACCGCCTGGGCCAGCGGGATCGTCCGGGCCACCGTGTCGCCCAGATAGGGGGCGCTCTGCCCGGTGCTCGCGACCAGCTCCTCCCACTCCTGCGGGCGCAGTCCCAGCGCGCGCAGGAAGGCGAACAGCGCCTGGCGGGCCGGCTCGTCACGGCCGTGCACCACGAAGACGTCGCGCGAGCGGTCGGCGGCCGGCGCCGGGGGCCCCTGCACCGGGGGTCCGGACACGCTCGGTACCGGAGGCGGGGGCGGGGGGACCGACTCGGCCAGCCGGGCGGCCCGGTCGGCGGAGATGTCCAGGTAGGCGAGTTCGTCGTCGAGCCGCTGGAGCAGCGCGCGCGCCACGTCGGCGTCCTCGGCGAACGGACTCGCCCCGGTGAGCAGCCCGTCCAGGTCGAGGGCCCGGCCGAGGTTGTCGGCGGCGATCTCCACGGTCTGCCGCAGCTCGCGCAGGTCGCCGTGGAGCAGCAGCGCCTCCAGGCGGCGCAGCCGCAGCAGTTCGGCGAGGGCCGCGTCGTCCGCGCCGAGGCGGCGCAGCTCGGCGGCCAGCCCGTCCAGCGCGCCGCGTACGGCTCGGGTGCCGCCGTCGCGCCGCCACACCCGCAGCTGGTAGCGGAGCTTGGCGGCGTGCAGCAGGTAGCGGGCGAGCGGCGGGATCCGGGTGTCCCCGCGCGACCACACCCAGGCGCTGGCGGGGGCGTCGGCGTCCGGGGTCAGGGCGAGCAGGAAGCGCCGCTCGGCGCGGCCGTCGTCACCGTCGCCGAATTCCCACAGGGCGAGCGGCCCGGTCACCGGCAGGCCCGGCCCGAGCGGACCACCGCCGGGCAGCAGCGCGCCCAGCCGGTCACCGAGCGAGGCCGCCGCCGTACGGACCTCAGGTCCCGCGTCCACCCGGGCCAGATGGATCAGCGCCCTGCCCAGCGTGTACGGGGCCCAGCGGCCGGTCAGCGCCTGCCAGTCGCGCTGGACCTGAGCCCACCAGTCCGGATCGGGGCCCGGGCGGTGCGGGGCCAGCACGACCGACAGGTTCCATACGTCGTGGTGGCGCCGGAGCACCGCCTGGCAGTCCGCGCCGCGCCGCTCCTGGGCGGCGACGGCGATCTCCCCGTCGGACGGGAGCCCGTCTGGGGTGGGCGGCAGCACCTGGGGCAGGCCGGTGCCGGGGACCGGGTCGGCCATGCCGAAGGCGGTGCGGCAGCCGTGCCAGATGTCGGTGAGCGCCCGGAAGGCGGCCTCCGCGTCGGGGCCGTCGGTCGGGGCGTACAGGTGGGCGACCAGTTGCTGGTCCAGCAGCCCGGTCACCGCGGGTCGTCCTCCGTGGCGGGCCGCGGTCCCGCCGGGGCGCCGCCGAGGGCGTGCACCAGGTGGTCGGCGCGCTCGCGGACGGCCGGCGGGGGCGGCTCGGTCGGGGTGCCGCCGATCCGGGTGATCCGGACCGGGCCGGCCAGCTCCAGTTCGCCCACCGCCGCGTCCAGCGCTTCGGCATCCCGGCCCGCCGCCGCCTCGGCCGCGGCCGCCAGTACCTCGGCCACCCGGTCCCAGCGGGCCGGGGTGAGCCGCCAGTCGGCCAGCACGCCCAGCAGTTCCAGGGTGTCCGCCCGGACGGTGTCGAACGACCCGGTGCTCACGCCGGACCCGCCCCGAAGTCGTCCAGCGCCTCGACGAAGCGGACCACGTCCAGCAGACGCATCCGGTCGAGCACGGCCGGCGGGATCACGATCCGCAGCTCCGGAGCCACCACCGCGACCCGGCAGGCGCGGGCGAAACTGTCGACGAGCATCATGACGATCTCCTCGGGGTTCAGACCGTGGACCCGCGCCAAACCGGAGCCGACCAGCGGCGCGGCGACCGGCCGCAGCAGCCCGTACATCGCCACGGAGGCCCATAACTGGTCGAGACTGTAACGCAGTTGGTCCGGCGTCGAACGGGCGACGAGATCGTTGCCCTGGCGGCTGTAGGCCACCGCGAAGGCCCGCCGGCCCTGTGCGTTCAGCGCCACCACGGTGCCGATCGGATAGCGGGCCCGCTTGCCGTGCGGCTTGTCGCGCGGGCTCTCCCGGGCGACCGGCTCCACCGCGCGCAGTCCCTGCCGCAGCATCTGGTCCAGCCCGGCCCGGTCGCCGCCGAGCACCCGCTCAAGCAGCTGGCCCTGCACGCTGCGGCTGCTGATCACCAGGTCCCGGTCGGTGGAGGTGTCGAAGGTGTCCGTGAACCCGGCGACCAGGTTGGCGTTCTCCTCGTCGAACAGGTCGCCGCGCTTGACCACCACCGAGACCCGCAGCCCGGCGAACTCCCGGCGCAGCACCTCGTTGCCGTGCCTGGCCCGGATCCGCTCCCGCAGCCCGAGCAGCGCCGCGGCCGGGGCCGGGTCGTCGGGGAAGTCCGCTGCCAGCGACTCGGCGATCGGCAGCGCCCGCTCCGGATGCCCCAACTCGGTCTCCAGGCGCAGCAGGTCGCGCCTGGCCAGTTCGTGCAGCGCGGTGAGCCGGCGTACCAGGTGGGCGGCGAAGGGCGCGGCGGCGACCTCGGGCAGCGGCCGCCCCCGCCACAGCGGCAGCGCCCGGTGCAGCAGCGCCGCCGCGGTGGTGGGCGCCGTCCGCCCGGCCTGCCGCACCGCGGCCTCGAACTCGGTGCAGTCCACCTGAGCGGGGGCCAGCACCAGCCGGTACGCCGACACAGCCGCCGCCGCGGCCGGAACCCTGTCCGCCACCACCGTCTCGGTGCGGATCACCGACTCCGGGTCGTCCTTCCCGCCGCCCAGCACCCGCCGCAAGTCGTGCACCCGCTGCTGGACCTGGGTGCGCTGCCCGCGGCCGATCCGGCCGCCCGGTGGCTCGCCCCACACGTCGCGGTAGAGCACCGGCAGCGGCACGCTGCCGCCCTCCGCCGCCACCAGCCGCAGCAGCAGGCGCAGGGTCAGCGGGGGGAGGGCGACGGCCGAGCCGTCGACGGCGAGGGTGGTGGGGCCGAGGACATCGAGGCGCACAGCTGGCACATGGATCTCCGGAAGAACGGGCCTGGAGTCGTCGCCCACAGCAGGAAGCGGCGCCGGGTCGGCTGACGTACCGACTGATTGGCGGACCATTATTTCATAGCGAAGTGTTGTATTCCTCCGGAACGGCCGGATATCCGGGCGGCGCCGGTAGGCGGGTGCGGGGACGGGGACCCGGCGGTTGTCCCGCCCGGACACCGGTGGCAGGCGGTCGCCGCGTCCTGCGATCCGGCGGGGCCGGTCTTCGCCTCGGGCGCCTGCAGGGATTGTGAGAGGCTGCCAGCGAGACGACAGGACCGGTCGGAGGAGGCGTGGGAGATCATGGTGAGCGCCGGGCAGGCTTCTCCGGGCGAGCTGCCCGATCTCCTCGGGGCAGCGGTGTGCGTGGTCGACGAGCGCGGGGTGATCGCCCGGGTGAACGGCTGCGCGGAACGGCTGCTGGGCAGGAAGTCCGCTGACCTGGTCGGCCGGGACGCCCACGATCTGCTGCACCGGGACCGGCACGGCCAACGGCTGGACAGGGCTCAGTGCCGGATGGTGCAGGCGTTCCTGGCCCGCCGTCCCCAGGCCGGTGCTGGATTCTTCGAGCAGGGCGACGGGGCGCTGGTCGAGCTGTCCTGGCTGGTCGCCCCGTATGCCGAGCCCAGCGCCGATGCGCACACGGCGGTGGTCTTCACCGACCGGCCCCGCGCCGCGGACGACGCCGACTTCCCGCGCGAGCCCGGCTCGGCGCTGCCGGAACTGGAGCGGCTGGCGCTGCTGGCCGAGACGACCACCCAGCTGACGTCCACCCTCGACAGCGACGAGGCGCTGAACCGCCTGATCCGGCTGGCCGTCCCGCGTATCGCCGACTGGGCGGTGGTCGATCTGATCACCGAGAGCGACGAAGTCGAGCGGGCCATCGTGATGCACCACGAGGACGGGGTGTACGCCAACCGGGAGGATCTGGAGGGCCCGATGCCGCCGGTGCCGGCCGACTCGCCGATGCCGCTGTCGCGCGCGCTGCGGGGCGCGGCCTCCACGCTGGTGACGCCGCAGACGTACCAGGGGCCGCCGGACTCCGGTATCGCCCTCGAACAGGCCAGGCTGTTCGAGGCGACGGGCATGCACTCGGCCGCCATCGCCCCGATAAAAGGCCTGCGGGACGTCCTCGGCGCGCTGACCCTCGGACGGTCGAAGCAGCGCGGTCCGCTGACTCCGGCGGACCTGTCGCTCCTGGAGGACCTCACCCGCCGCACCGGGCTGGCCCTGGACAACGCCCGGCTCTACCAGCGCCAGCGCAAGGTCGCCGAGACCATGCAGCGCCACCTGCTGCCCCAGCTCCCGGCGGTGCCGGGGCTGCAGATGGCCGCGCGCTATCTTCCCGCGCCGGACGAATCGCAGGTCGGCGGCGACTGGTACGACGCCTTCACCCTGACCGGCGACATCACGGCCCTGGCGATCGGCGACGTGGTCGGGCACGACCTGGACGCCGCCGCGGGCATGGCGCAGATCCGCAGCATGCTCCGCGCGTACGCCTGGAGCCACCACGAGCCGCCCAGCGCGATCGTGCGGCGGCTGGACGCCTCGACGCGCCTGGCCGGGGTGCCGATGGTGACGCTGGTCTTCGGAGTCCTGCAGCAGACGGACGGTGACCTGTGGCGGCTGACGTGGACCAACGCCGGCCATCCGCCGCCGCTTCTCGTCTCGCACGACGGACAGGCCCGTTTCCTCACCGACGGACACAGCCTGCTCCTGGGCACCGGTGTGACACCGGTACGCCCCGACGCGTGCCTCACGCTGCCGTCCCGCTCGACGCTGATCCTCTACACCGACGGCCTGGTCGAGAGCCGCGACCGCTCCATCGACGACGGCCTCGAACGGCTCCGCAAGCACGCCGCCTCCCTGGCCCACCGCCCGCTGCCGGCGTTCACCGACCTGCTGCTGGAGCGGACCCGCCCCACGAACGAGGAGAACGACGACGACGTCGCCATCCTCACTCTGCGCATCCCCTGATCCCTCGGCGCCGTCCGCCGTCGCATGGGACCGCCCGGCGCGCCCGTGCCGTACGGAGCCGCGGGGCGCCCCCGACCACTGGTGGGAGGCCGAGCCCGAGAACGCCCTCATCGGTGTGAGCTACCGCAACGGCGGCGGCCACTGGGACGGCCCCCGCGCACCCCTCGGCTGCACCGTCCAGCACGCCGGGCACCCGGTCTTCGCCGGTACAGGACCGCGCGACGGCGACGTCCTCGGAGCCGAACGCGCCCGCGTGGGCTACGAATGCGACGGTGCCGCCCGCCGCCGCGCCCCGCCGGTCCGCCGCCGCTCGCCCGTCCGCCGAGGAC
>NZ_JAJSYW010000110.1:0-22448 GCF_036815005.1 Streptomyces sp. IBSBF 2435
GTCCGGGGGCGGGAACTCCGGCGGGATGGGGGGAGTTGTCTCAGTACGGGCCGGTGCGCGGCACCGGCCCGGCCAACTGCCCCGACCGGGCGCCCCCGTCCCGGTCGGGGCGCCGCAGCCGCGCCGCGCCCGCCTGTCCCTCCTCGGGCGGGCACGGCGCGGACGGACCCGCACGTACGCAGGCACGGACGGGCGTACGTACGCGGCGCGGCAGCGCGGACGTCCCTACTTCACGCCCAGCAGCTGCTGGAGCGGGTCGATGGCGAAGTAGGCCAGGAAGCACACCGACACGCCCCACACCAGCGGGTGGATGTCCCGTACCTTCCCGAGCGCCAGCTTGATGACGACGAAGGACAGGAAGCCCGCCCCGATGCCGTTGGTGATGCTGTAGGTGAAGGGCATCGCGGCGATGGTCAGGAAGGCCGGGATCGCGATGTCGTACTGCGTCCAGTCGATGTGCCGCACCTGCCCCATCAGCAGGAAGCCCACCGCGACCAGCGCCGGCGCCGCCGCCTGCGACGGCACGACCGCCGCGAGCGGCGACAGGAAGAGCGCCACCGCGAAGAGCGCCCCGGTCACGACGCTGGCGAGCCCGGTGCGCGCGCCCTCGCCGACGCCCGCCGCGGACTCGACGTAGGCGGTGTTGGAGGACGCGGAGGCCGCGCCGCCCGCGACGGCCGCGGCGCCGTCGATGAAGAGCACCCGGCCGATGTTCGGCACCCTGCCCTCGTCGTCCAGCAGCCCGGCCTCGCTGGAGATGCCGACGATCGTGCCCATGGCGTCGAAGAAGTCGGACAGCACGAGCGTGAAGACGAACAGCGACGCGGTCACCACCCCCGCCTCGGAGAAGCCGCCGAAGAGGCTGAAGTGGCCGATCAGCCCGAAGTCCGGGGTGGCGACGACGTCGTGCGGCATCTTGGGGGCGGTCAGCCCCCACGCGGCGGCCGGCAGGTCGGCGACCTTGTTGATGATGACCGCCACGATCGTCATCGTCACGATACTGATCAGGATCGCGCCCTTGACCCGGCGCGCGACCAGCGCCACCGTCAGCAGCACCCCGAGGCAGAACACCAGCACCGGCCAGCCGGTGAGCGTGCCGGTGCCGCCGAGCTGGACCGGGACGGTGGTCTTGGCCGCGTCGGGGATACGGCTGGCGAAACCGGCGTCGATGAAGCCGATGAAGGCGATGAACAGCCCGATGCCGACGCTGATCGCCTGCTTGATCGGCAGCGGGACGGCGTTCATGATCGCCTCGCGCAGCCCGGTGGCGACCAGGACGCAGATCAGCAGGCCTTCGAGCACCACCAGCCCCATGGCGTCCGGCCAGCTCATCTTCGGCGCGAGCTGGAAGGCGACCACGGCGTTCAGCCCGAGCCCGGCCGCCACCGCGAGCGGCAGATTGCCGCCGACCCCCATGATCGCGGTCATCACCGCGGCCACCAGCGCGGTCGCGGTGACCAGTTGGGTGGTCGACAGGTGGTGCCCGAACTTGTCCGTCGCCCCGGACAGGATGATCGGGTTGAGCACGAGGATGTACGCCATCGTGAAGAAGGTGGCGAACCCTCCCCGTATCTCCCGTCCCGGCGTCGAACCGCGCTCCGATATACGGAAGTAGCGGTCCAGCGAGTTGCCTGGGGGCGGCGGTGCGGACACCGGCTTCTCGGTGTCCACGACGGGTCCTGGCATGGTGCTCCTTCGGGTGTGCGAACCGGTGCCGCTGCGGGGCCGTGTACGTGCTCCGCGGGCGGGGCACACGGATTGTCCTCGCATGCGGCCCCCGGCGGGTTTCCACGGCGTTACCTGCTATCACCGTCAGGTTTCGGGCATGCCCAGGTCAACACTCGCGTCCCGACCCGCTCGCGGTGTCCCACGTGCCGGAGATCGCCGCGGTCCTCGACCGGGCGGAACCGACGGTCCGGCAGCTGGCCGCGCGGGCCGGACGCCGCAGGGAGGCCCGCGAGCAGCGCTCCGGCGCCGATCCCGCGGTCGGCGCCGAGGCCACAGAACGCTTCCCGGCCGCCTGCGCCGCCTGCGCCGCCTGCGACCTGGACGGCCTGCTGGCGCTGCTCGCCCCCGACGTGGGCCAGGGACGGCCGGATCGCCTGTGTCCACCTGCTGACCAACCCCGGCAAGCTCACCGGCATCAGATGACCCGGCGCGGACCGGCGGCGGGGCGGCCCTACAGCCCGCCGGCGATCCGCAGCACCGCACCCGTGGTGTACGACGCCTCCGCCGACAGCAGCCAGGCCACCGCGCCGGCGATCTCCTCGGGCTGGCCCGGGCGCCGCATCGGCACCCGCTCGGGATTGCGCCAGGGCCGCTGCGGGTCGCCCATCGAGGCGTGGATGTCGGTGACGACCATCCCCGGCTGCACCGAGTTGACCCGCACCCCGTCGGGACCCAGCTCCTTGGACAGCCCCACGGTCAGCGCGTCCACCGCCGACTTGCTGGCCGCGTAGTGCACGTACTCGCCGGGGCTGCCCAGCGTGGCGCCGCCCGAGGAGATGTTCACGATCGCGCCGCCGTCGCCGCCGTAGCGGGTGGACATCTCCAGCGCTGCCCGCCTGGCGCACAGCAGAGCGCCCATCAGGTTGACGTCCACCACCCGGCGCATCACCTCGACCGGCGTCTCGGTGAAGCGGCCGAGCGGCCCGGTGATCCCGGCGTTGTTCACCAGCCCGGTGACCGGGCCCAGCTGCTCCTTGACGGCGTCGAAGAAGGCGTCGACCTGGACCGCGTCACTGGTGTCGACCTGGAAGAGCAGGCACTCGCCGCCCTGCTCGCGGATCCGCCGGGCGACGTCCTCGGCCGCGTCCTTGGCGCGCTCGTAGCCGATGCCGACCCGGTGCCCTGCGCCGGCCAGCCGCAGCGACACCGCCGCACCGATCCCGCGGCTGCCGCCGGTGACCACCGTGACCTCGCCCATCAGCCATCCGCTCCTTCGTGCCGTGCCGCCGTCGCTGTCGCCGCCGCTGTACGCCGCGCCCCTCGATGATCACGAACGCTATCCCAGCACTCCGTCAACATCGCGTGAACGGCACACGTAACCGCTTCCTGTGGGCCTGTGCCGGTTCGAGGATTGGTCTTGACCAAGTTCGGCGCCCGGCTCTATCGTCCGTAGTAGTGCAAGGACCTTTAATAAAGACTGGTTAGGAAACAAGGCTGAACAAGCCTTGAGCTGATTGTGAGGACAGGGTGGGGACCACGCAGCTCGAATCGGTGCCTGAGCCGAAGTACTGGCACCTCAAGACCGTGCTGAACGACGCCCTCGACTCGGAGTTCGAGGTCGGTGAGATCCTGCCGAACGAGCGCGATCTCGCCGCCCGCTTCGGTGTCGCGCGTGCGACGCTCCGCCAGGCGCTGGAACAGCTGGAGCTGGAAGGCCGGCTCCAGCGCCGCCGCGGTGTCGGCACCACCGTGGCGCCGCCGCGGATGGGCGTGTCCGTCGGCCCCTCGGCCAACGCGTGGCCCGGTGCGGGCCCCGACGCCTGGGACACCGTCGGCTGCGTCGAGGCCGTCGCGCCCGCTGCGATAGCCGCCCTGCTCGACACCGGTCCCGACCAGGCCGTGCACACCATCCGCAGGGCCCGCGTGATGCGCGGCCAGCCGGTCGCCGCCGAGCTGCTGTACGTACCGCCGGCGTCGGTGCCCGGGCTGTCCGCCGACCTGTCGCCCGCCGCGCACGCGCCCGCCGTCCTGCGCGAGCTGCACGCCCTGGAGCTGGAGGGCGAGGACCGGGCCGTGGAGCTGGGCTCGGCCCGCGCGGACGACGCCAAGCAGCTCGACCGGCTGCCGGGCGCGCCCGTCCTGGTCGTCACCTCGCGCTACTACGCCGGCGGGCGGGTGGCCGCCGCGTCGGTCTCCACCTACCGTGCCGACACGTGCCGGCTGACCTTCGGCGACGCGGGCGCCTTCGAGGTCACCCACCACCAGCAGGAGTCCCGCCGGGCCTCCTGACCCGGCACGCGCGCGCCAAAGGCCCGTCACCTTCCGGGGCGGGCCTTTCCCGTACCGTGGCTCAGCGGCGCGCCATCGACGTCTGCTCCACCGCGAAGAGCTGTTCCTCGACATGGTCCAGCGCCAGCCGCAGCGCGCCCGTGGCGATGGCCTCCTGGCCCAGCGCTGACAGCGTCACCGTCGGCGGCCGCAGGCAGTAGCGGGTCAGCTCGGCCCGCAGC
This sequence comes from Streptomyces sp. IBSBF 2435, assembly GCF_036815005.1. Classification (NCBI taxonomy): domain Bacteria; kingdom Bacillati; phylum Actinomycetota; class Actinomycetes; order Kitasatosporales; family Streptomycetaceae; genus Streptomyces; species Streptomyces sp. IBSBF 2435. Next base: position 4,179 of record NZ_JAJSYW010000110.1, read on the forward strand.
GGTTCCAGGACCCCGTCGAGGCCCGCCGCCCAGCCGCCGATCACCACCAGTTCCGGGTCGATCGCCAGCACCAGCGCCGCCACGTCGTGCACCAGCCGGCCCAGGAACCGCTCGACCGCGTCCTTGGCCTGCGCGTCGCCCCGCTTGGCCAGCGCGAAGACCCGTTCGACGGCGGGCTCGTCCAGCGGGTGCAGCGGCTCGTCGGTGGTGGACAGCAGATGTTCCGGGGTGACGTCGCGGCCCAGCAGGTGCAGCGCGCCGATCTCGCCCGCGGCGCCCCCGAAGCCGCGGTGCAGCCGCCCGCCGATCAGCGAGCCGGCGCCGGGACTGAGCCCGGCCAGTACGAAGACCACGTCGTCCGTTCCGACGGCCACGCCCTTCCAGTGCTCGGCCACCGCGGCGACATTCGCGTCGTTCTCCACGAGAACCGGACATCGGAACGAGCGCTGCAAGCGCTCGCCGAGCGGCAGCCCGGTCCAGCCGGGCAGCGCCGTGCTCAGCCGGACCTCGCCGTGCGCCTCCACGATGCCGGGGCTGCCCACCCCGACCGCCCACAGGGTGCTGCGCGCCACCCCGGCCTTGCGCAGCAGCTCCGCGACGGTGCCGCGGACCCGGTCGAGCCGGTCGTCGGCGGACGCCGTCTCGTCGACGTCGCGGCCGTGCGAGCCCAGCAGCTGGCCGCTCAGGTCGGACAGCACCACCCGCACCTGGTGCGCGCCGATCTCGATGCCCAGCAGATGCCCGGCCTCCGCGTGGAAGCGGAACCGGCGGGCCGGCCTGCCCTGCTTGCGCGCGTCACCGGCCTCCGGGCCGACCTCCACCACCAGGTCGGACTCGGTCAGACCCTCGATGACGCCCTCGACGGTGGGCCGCGACAGGCCGGTGCTCTGGACCAGCTCGGTCAGGGTGGGGGTCTGCGCCCCGCGCAGGGCATCGAGGACGACCGCGGAGTTGATCCGCCTGAGCAGGGACGGGTCCCCGCCGGTGAGTCGCCCCACGTATGTCCTCCCAGACTGTGCCTGTGTGTGGCGGATCGTACCCGGCCGGGAGCCGCGCGGCGAGTGCGGTTCCGTTACGTTTGGGCACCGCCGTCACGGCCCCCGCCGCGCCGCCCCCGCGAGGGCTGCTGACGTACCGTCAGCCGCTCTGCCGCGGCAGGCCGAACGCGGCGGACCGCAGCCTGCCGAATTCCTCGGCGAGCGCCGCGGGCGACCAGTGCGCGTTGAGCCCGCTGGGGCTGGGCAGGGCCCAGATCCTGGTCCGGCCGAGGGTTCGCTCCTGCGGGCCGACCTGCGCGTGCTTGTCCGCGAAGGCCACCCGGTAGGCGGTCACGCCCAGCACCGCGAGCCACGCCGGACGGTGTGCGGCGACCTTCGCGGCGAGCAGCCGGCCGCCCTCGACCAGTTCCTCGGTGCTCAGCTCGTCGGCCCGGGCGGTGGCCCGCGCGGCCACGTTGGTCACGCCGAGCCCCAGGCCCAGCAGTTGCTCCTGCTCGGCCGGCGCGAAGCGCCGCGGGGTGAAGCCCGAGGCGTGCAGCGCCGGCCAGAACCGGTTGCCCGGCCGGGCGAAGTGGTGGCCGGTCCAGGCCGACATGAGTCCCGGGTTGATGCCGCAGAAGAGCACCCGCAGGCCGTCCGCCAGCAGATCGTCGAGCGTACGGTCGCGGGCCGCCGCCAGCTGGTCCGGTGTCAGAGGATCGCCCCTGGACGGTAGGCCGCCGCCTGCGGGTGCGCCTTGACGACGTCCTCGATCCGCCGTACCACCTCGGCGACCTGCCCGGCCGCGGCGCCGGTGAAGGACAGCCGGTCGGCCATCAGCGCGTCCAGCCCCGTACGGTCCAGCGGGATCCGCTCGTCGGCCGCGAGCCGGTCGAGCAGCTCGTTGCGCTCGGTGCCCTGCTCGCGCATCGCCAGCGCGGACGCCACCGCGTTCTCCTTGATCGCCTCATGGGCGATCTCCCGGCCGACGCCGGCGCGCACCGCGCCCATCAGTACCTTGGTGGTCGCCAGGAACGGCAGGTAGCGGTCCAGCTCGCGGGCGACGACAGCGGGGAAGGCACCGAATTCGTCCAGCACCGTCAGGAACGTCTCCAGCAGCCCGTCGAAGGCGAAGAAGGCGTCGGGCAGCGCGACCCTGCGCACCACCGAGCACGACACGTCGCCCTCGTTCCACTGGTCGCCGGCCAGCTCGCCGGTCATCGACGCGTAGCCGCGCAGGATCACCATCAGCCCGTTGACCCGCTCGCACGAACGGGTGTTCATCTTGTGCGGCATCGCGGACGAGCCGACCTGGCCGGGCTTGAAGCCCTCGGTGACCAGCTCGTGCCCGGCCATCAGCCGGATGGTCCTGGCCAGCGACGACGGGGCCGCGGCCAGCTGCACCAGCGCGGTCACCACGTCGTAGTCCAGCGAGCGCGGGTAGACCTGGCCGACGGAGGTGAAGGCCCGCGAGAAGCCCAGGTGCGCGGCGACCCGCTGCTCCAGCTCCGCGAGCTTGCCGCTGTCGCCGCCCAGCAGGTCCAGCATGTCCTGCGCGGTGCCGACCGGGCCCTTGATGCCGCGCAGCGGATAGCGGCCGAGCAGGTCCTCGACCCGTTCGAAGGCCACCAGCAGCTCGTCGGCCGCCGTCGCGAAGCGCTTGCCCAGCGTGGTGGCCTGCGCCGCCACATTGTGCGAGCGGCCCGCCATCACCAGCTCCGCGTACTGCGCCGCCAGCTGCCCGAGGCGGGCCAGCACCGCGACGGTGCGGTCCCGCACATGGTCCAGCGACAGCCGGATCTGGAGCTGCTCGACGTTCTCGGTCAGATCGCGGGACGTCATGCCCTTGTGGATCTGCTCGTGCCCGGCGAGCGCGTTGAACTCCTCGATCCTGGCCTTCACATCGTGCCGGGTGACCTTCTCGCGCTCCGCGATCGACCCCAGATCGACCTGTTCGAGCACCCGCTCGTAGTCGGCGACGGCCTGCTCGGGCACCTCGATGCCGAGGTCCTTCTGCGCCCGCAGCACCGCGAGCCACAGCCGGCGTTCCAGCACCACCTTCTGCTCGGGGGACCACAGGGCGGCCAGCTCCGTGGAGGCATAGCGGCCGGCGAGGACGTTCGGGATACGCGGCTTTGCTGTCACGTGTGCAGATTCTACTGGTCGCGGCGGTGCCGCCGTCCCGGCCGGCCGCGCCCGGTCAGCCGCCCGGCCCGGACGGCACAGGATCCGGCTCGTACGGCTCGGGCAACGGCTCGGGTACGTACGCCAGCAGCTCCGGGCGCTTGGCCGGGCGGCCGTCGCCGGAGGAGCGGCCGGTCAGCCGGCGGCCGATCCACGGCAGCAGGTGACGGCCGGTGAAGCGCAGGTCGGCGGTGCGGCGGGCGGCCCAGCCGAGGCGTACCGCGGGCGGCAGGGCCAGCGTCCAGTCGGCCCGCGCGGGCAGGCCGAGCGCCTGCCAGACCGCCTCGGCGACCCGTTCGTGGCCCTCCGCGGTCAGGTGCAGCCGGTCGTCGGCCCACATCCGCTGGTCGCCCAGCACCTCGGCGCCGTAGAGGTCCACCACGACCGCGCCGTGCCGGGCGGCCAGGTCGTCGACGAAGGCGAACAGCTGCTCCATCCGCGGCAGGAACCGGGCGGCGACAGGACCGCGGCGGGCCGGGCTGCGCATCAGCACCAGCTGCCGGCAGGACGGCGCGAGCCGCGCGACTGCGCTCTCCAGGTGCCCGCACACCGCGTCCACGTCGCACCCGGGCCGCAGCACGTCGTTGAGCCCGCCGACCAGGGTGACCAGGTCCGCGCCCATGGCGGCGGCGGTGTCCACCTGGTCCTCGGCGATCTGCCGGATCAGCTTGCCGCGCACCGCGAGATTCGCGTACCGGAAGCCTCCGGCGTCCGCGGGGCGGGGCAGCGCGGCCAGCCGCGCCGCCAGCAGATCGGCCCACCCCCGGTAGCTGCCGTCGGGCAGCAGGTCCGACATGCCCTCGGTGAAGGAGTCGCCGACGGCGACAAAACTGGTGTACTCGACATCGTTCTCCATCGCACCCGGCATCCTATCGACAGCCCCGGCCCGGCCCCCCGGAGGTACTCGTGGCGGGCTATCCGACGAGGGTCTGGGTGCCGAGCACCGCAAGCAGCGCGAGCCGCTCGGCGTCCTCGGTGCCGGGCTCGGCCGTGTAGACCATGATCCGCAGATCGCTGCCGGCCACGCTGAGCAGGTCGCAGTCCAGCGTCAGGATGCCCACCCGCGGGTGGTCGATGGTCTTTCGGGCCGCGTCGTGCCGGTCCAGGACCCCGGATTCCCACAGCTCGGCGAAGCGGTCGCTGCCCGCGCGCAGCTCCGCGATCAGCCGGCGCAGCCGCTGGTCGGCCGGATACCGGTTCGCGGTCGCGCGCAGCCCGGCGACCTGGGCGGCCTCCAGCTTGCGCACCGACTGCGGTGTATGGCGCACCCGGGTGCCCGAGCCGAGGAAGTTGCGCCACACCGCGTTGCGCTCCCTGCCGTGGTGCTCGCCCATCAGCGCCGTGTACATCGGGTTGGCGAGCAGCAGCGTCCAGCTCGCGTCGGAGACCGCGACGGGCGTCCCGGTCAGCCGGTCCAGCATCCGCTGCACGCTCGGCGGGATGTACGCGGGCACCGTGCCCTGCCCCGGCGGCACCAGCCCGGCGGCGTGGAAGAGATGCTCGCGCTCGTCGGCCGATACCCGCAGCGCCCGGCCCAGGGCCTCCACGACCTGCTCCGACGGATTGGCCGCCCTGCCCTGTTCGAGACGGGTGACGTAGTCGACCGATATCCCGGCCAGCAGCGCCAGTTCCTCCCGGCGCAGCCCGGCCGCGCGCCGCCGCCCGCCCGCGGGCAGCCCCGCCGTCTCCGGGGACACCCGGTCCCGCCAGCGCCGCAGGGTGTGCCCGAACTCCGTGGTCGCCATGACACCACTGTGCACCCGCCGCGCGGACAACGTCCTGGTACTGGCAGTCCCAGGAAGACCGGACGCCTGGCAGCGCGGCGGGCGCCGCAGCACGGTGGAGGCATGACAGCGACACTGATCACCGGAGCGAACAAGGGCCTCGGCTACGAGACCGCCCGCCGTCTCATCGCCGCGGGCCACACCGTCCACCTCGGCAGCCGCGACGCGGAACGCGGCCGGCTCGCCGCCGAGCGGCTGGGCGCACGGGCGGTCCAGCTCGACATCACCGACGACGCGTCCGTCGCAGCCGCGGTCGAGGCCGTCGAGGCGGACGGCGGCCTCGATGTACTGATCAACAACGCCGGCGTCCAGCACGAGATGGCGCAGGACGGCGCCGTGACCGGCGCGGCGGACCTCACCGCGGACATCCTGCGCGCCACGTTCGAGACGAACGTCTTCGGCACGGTACGCGTCACCCGCGCCTTCCTGCCGCTGCTCCAGCGGTCCGCGGCCCCCGTCGTGGTCAACGTCAGCAGCGCACTGGGCTCGCTGGCACGGGTCAGCGCGCCCGGAAGTCCGGCGTACGCCTACCCGGGTGTCGCCTACCCGGCGTCGAAGACCGCGGTCAACATGCTCACCGTGCAGTACGCGAAGGCGTTCCCCGCGATGCGGATCAACGCGGTCGAGCCCGGCTACACCGCGACCGACCTGAACGGCAACACCGGCCACCAGAGCGTCGAGGAGGGCGCCGAGATCATCGTCAGGATGGCGCAGCTGGGCCCCGAAGGCCCCACCGGCGGCTACTTCGCCGCCGACGGCGCCCTGCCCTGGTGACGCGGGCCCGGCCGGCGGGTCACCGGCCGACGGCGTAGCCCTGCATGGCGCGGGGGTCGGCGGCGCCGGACAGGATGCCGGTCTCCGGGTCGCGGGCGACCGCGGACAGCCGGCCCTCGATCCAGGGGGCGATCAGCGTCACCTCGTGGCCGCGGCGGCGCAGTTCGGCCACCGCCGTCTCGCTGAGCCGGGACTCGGCGATGATGCTGGCGGGCTTCATGCCGCGCGGGTAGAAGGAGCTCGGGAAGGCGTCGGTGTGCCAGCCCGGCGCGTCGATCGCGCCCTGGAGGTCGTAGCCGCCGCGGACCCGGTCGCGCAGCGCCACCCCGAGGAAGAGGTTCAGCTGCCACTGGTCCTGCTGGTCGCCGCCGGGCGTGCCGAAGGCGAGCACCGCCTCGCCGCCCCGGAGCGCGAGCGACGGCGTCAGGGTGGTGCGCGGGCGGCGGCCCGGCGTCAGGGAATTGGGCAGGCCCTGCTCCAGCCAGGCCATCTGCAGCCTGGTGCCGAGGGCGAAGCCCAGCTCGGGAATCACCGGGTTGGACTGGAGCCAGCCGCCCGAGGGGGTGGCGCTGACCATGTTCCCCCAGCGGTCCACGACATCGAGGTGGCAGGTGTCGCCGCGGGTGGCGCCGTTGCGGCCGACGGTGGGCTCGTAGGCGCCCACCGCCTGTCCGTTCGGCACGGTCGCCTCGGTGCGGCCGGCCAGGCCCGGAAGCCGCGGGGTGCGCCCGCCGGGGCTGCCGGGCCGCAGCTCCCGGGAGGCCTCGGGGCCGACGAGGGCGCGGCGGCCCTCGTTGTAGGTGTCCGAGAGCAGGTCCTTGAGGGGTACGTCGGCCGCGTCGCCGTACCACGCCTCGCGGTCGGCCATGGCGAGCTTGGTGCCCTCCACGAGGGTGTGCACGTACTCCGGGGTGCCGTACTCCAGGTCGTCCGGCAGCAGGGCCAGCTGCTGGAGGAAGGCCGGCCCCTGCGACCACGGCCCCACCTTGCAGACCGTCCAGCCGTTCCACTCGTACGTGACCGGGTCCTCGTACGTCGCCTCCCAGCCGGCGATGTCGTCGGCGGTCAGGGTGCTGGCGTGCCGTTCCCCCGAGGTGTCCATCGCGGGGCGGGCGGCCTGCGCGGCCATGGCCTCGGCGATGAAGCCCTCACTCCACACCTTGCGGGCGGCCTCGATCTGCGTCTCGCGGCCGGGACCCGCCGCCTCGGCCTCGGCCAGCAGCCGGCGCCAGGTGGCCGCGAGCGGGCGGTTGGCGAACAGCGGGCCGCCGGACTGCCCCAGGTACAGCTCGGCGGAGCTGGTCCACTCGGTGGTGAACAGCTCCTGCACGGACGCGATCGTCTGGGCGATCCCCTCCACCGGCGGGTGGCCGTTCTCGGCATAGCCGATCGCGTACGTCAGCACCTGCGCGAGGGACTTGGTGCCGTGGTCGCGCAGCAGCAGCATCCAGGCGTCGAACGCCCCGGGCACGGCCGCGGCGAGCGGCCCGGTGCCGGGCACCAGGTCGAGGCCGAGCGAGGTGTAGTGCGCGGCGGTCGCGCCGGCGGGCGCGCCGCCCTGGCCGCACAGCACCCGCACCCGGCCGCCCGCCGGGGCGAGCAGGATCGGCACCTCGCCGCCCGGGCCGTTCAGGTGCGGCTCCACCACATGGAGCACGAACCCGGCCGCGACGGCCGCGTCGAAGGCGTTCCCACCGTCCTCCAGGACGGCCATGGCGGACTGCGAGGCCAGCCAGTGGGAGGAGGCGGCCATGCCGAAAGTGCCCTGGAGGGTGGGCCTCGTGGTGAACATTCCTGCACTCTAAAGCGAAGTGCCGTGCTTCGAAGGCCAGTTGGCGGACAAACGCCCGGGGCGGCCGGGGCGGCTCCGCACCGGGCGGCTAACCGTCCCGGCCCGGCCCCACGAGGTCCTTGAGCACGTCCTCCATCGTGACCAGGCCGACCCCGCGGCCTTCCTCGTCCACCACCGCCGCCAGATGGGCGCTGGCGGCCCGCATCGCGGTCAGGACGTCGTCCAGCGGGGTCGCGGCGCCGACCCGGGTGATGCGGCGCAGCGCCGAGCGGGGGAAGGCGGCCTCCCGGGGCTCGGCGTCCAGCGCGTCCTTCACATGGAGGTAGCCCAGCACCCGCCCGTCGTCGTCCGCGACAGGGAACCGCGAGAAGCCGGAGCGCGCCGCCAGCGCCTCAAGGCCGTCGGGAGTGATGCCCAGCGGGGCGCGCACGACCCGGTCGGCCGGCCTGACGATCTCACCGACCGGCCGCCGGCCCAGCACCAGCGCGTCCCGCAGCCGCTCGGCGGCCCGCTCGTCGAGCAGCCCCGCGGCCCCCGCGTCCACCACCATCCGGGACAGCTCGTCGTCGGAGAAGACCGCGGGCACCTCCGAGCGCGGCTCCACCCGCAGCAGCCGCAGCAGCCCGTTCGCCAGCGCGTTGATCCCGAAGATCACCGGTCGCAGCGCCCGGGTGAAGGCCACCAGCGGCGGCCCGAGCAGCAGCGCGGAGCGCACCGGGTCGGCCAGCGCGATGTTCTTCGGCACCATCTCGCCGAACAGCATGTGCAGATACGTCGCCACCGCCAGCGCCACCACGAAGGCGATCGCGTGGATCGCGCCCTCCGGCAGGCCCACCGCGTGCAGCGCCGGCTCCAGCACATGCGCGATGGCCGGCTCCGCGACGATGCCGAGCACCAGGGTGCACGCGGTGACCCCGAGCTGGGCGGCGGCCAGCAGCGGCGCCAGGCGCTCCAGGCCCCACAGCACCCGGCCCGCCCGCCGGCCGCCCGCCTCGGCGCCCGACTCCACCTGGCCGCGCCGCACCGAGATCATCGCGAATTCGGCGCCGACGAAGAAGGCGTTCACCACCACGGTGAGCAACCCGACCAGCAACTGGACCACGGTCATACGTACGGCTCCCGCCGCCCGGGCGACGGAGACACCAGCCGCACCCGGGCCGCCCGGTGCCCCGAGGCGTCGCCGACCTCGATCAGCCAGCCCGCGAGCCGCACGGTGTCGCCGCGGACCGGGATCCGGCCGAGCCGCTGCGCGATCAGCCCCGCCAGCGTCTCGTACGGCCCGTCGGGCACCTGGAGGCCGATCCGGCGCAGCTGGTCCTCGGTACGGGTGGCGCCGTCCGCCTCGTAGATCCGCCGGCCGTCCGCTTCCGAGCGGACGAAGAGCAGGTCGGGAAGCTGCTGCGGGTCGTGCTCGTCGGTGACCTCGCCGACCACCTCCTCGACGATGTCCTCCAGGGTGGCGACGCCGGCCGTACCGCCGTATTCGTCGATGACCACCGCCATCGACCGGGACTCCGACAGCCGGTCGAGCAGCCGGTCCACCGCCAGCGTCTCGGGCACCAGCAGCGCGTCCCTGAGCAGTTCCGTCACCGGGGTGCGGGCCCGGCGCGCCGCGGGCACCGCCAGGACGTCCTTGATGTGCACCGTGCCGATCACCGCGTCGAGGGTGCCGCGGTAGACGGGGAAGCGCGAAAGACCGGTGGCCCGGGTGGCGTTCGCGACGTCCGCCGCGCTCGCCAGCGCTTCGAGCGCGGTGACCTGGACCCGGGGCGTCATCACGTTCTCCGCGGTGAGGTCGGCCAGGCTCAGCGTGCGGACGAACAGCTCCGCGGTGTCCGGCTCCAGGGCGCCGGCCCGCGCGGAGTGCCGGGCCAGCGCTTTCAGCTCCTGGGGGCCGCGGGCCGAAGCCAGCTCCTCGGCCGGTTCCAGGCCGATGCGCCGCAGCACCCGGTTCGCGGTGTTGTTCAGATGGTGGATCAGCGGCCCGAAGGCCGCGGTGAAGGCGCTCTGCGGCGCCGCGACGGCCTTGACGACCGGCAGCGGCCGGGCGATCGCCCAGTTCTTCGGCACCAGCTCGCCGACCACCATCAGCACCACCGTGGACAGCGCCGTTCCCAGCACCAGGGCCAGCGACGACACCTCCGAGGACGGCACCCCGGCCGAGCGCAGCGGGGCGCGCAGCAGTTCGGCGATCGACCCGCGGGACAGCATGCCGATGACCAGACCGGTCACGGTGATGCCCAGCTGCGCCCCCGACAGCTGCACCGTCAGCGACCGCACCCCGGACAGCGCCGCTGCGGCCCCGCGCTCACCGCGCTGCGCGGCCCGCTCCAGCTCACCGCGGTCGATCGTGGTCAGCGAGAATTCCGCCGCGACGAAGACACCGCAGGCGAGACTGAGGAGCAGGGCCACGAGCAGGAGCAGCACTTCGGTCATCGGACACCTCGGTCCCATGATCGGCCAGCCGCCGCCCGCCCGCACCCAGGACGCCGCAACAGGGCGGCGGGCGCGTGCCGGTCAGGCGCCGCGCAGCGGCTTCGTCCAGCGCCGCCACTGCGGCTCCGGGGCGTAACCCGCGGCCCGCCAGGCGTGCTGCGCGCGCTCGTTGCGCTCCAGCACCATCGCGTCGCCCCGGCGCCCGCCCAGCGCCGCGAACCGCTCCTCCGCCGCGTCCAGCAGCGCCCGCGCGACCCCCTGGCGGCGGGCGCCGGGGTGCACGGCCAGGCGGTAGAGGTGGCACCGCCAGCCGTCGAAGCCGGCGATCACCGTGCCCACCAGCGTGCCGTCCCGCTCGGCGAGCAGCAGCGCGCCCGGGTCGGTGCCGACCAGCCGGCCGTACCCGGCCTCGTCGTCGCTGATGCTGGCGCCCTCGGCGGCCACCCGCCAGAAGGCCAGGACACCGGCGGCGTCGGCGGGACCCGCGGCCCTGATCAGGAGAGTGCTCATGCCCGCCACCCCACCACCTGCCCACCGCCCCCGGCCCGTAATTCCGCGATCCGAGACGGCGACAAGCACCGCCCTTGCCGCTACTAGCGCATCGGCGCTAGCTTGGAAGCATGGCGAAGACCCAGTTGAACGTGCGGGTGGACGAAGCCACCGCGGAGACCGCGCGGGAACGCGCCTCGCAGCGCGGCATCAGCGTGAACCGCTACATCGAGGAACTGGTGCAGCGCGACGAGGGCGAGAACGGGCGGGCCTTCGTCCAGGCAGCGGCCGACTTCATGAAGCAGTACGAGGAGGTCTTCGCGGAGGAGTTCGGCTCCCGGGAGGAAACCCGCGGCGAAGGCACCCGTTGAGCCTGCGTATCGACCTCGCGTGGCTGCTCATGGTCGCCGAGCACAACACCCCGGGCGACCCCCAGGTCACCGACTGGGGCGCGCTCGTGGCTGCGGTCGGCAGGCACGACGCCGAGATCTTCGGCCTGCCCGTCTACCCCGACGACCACACCCGCGCCGCCGCCCTGCTCCAGCTGCTGCTGCACGTCCCCGCCCTCGAGCGCTCCAACGCGCTGTTCGCCACCGCCGTCGCCTACGCCTACCTGGTGGCCGGCGGCCTGCGCATCACCACCACGCCGGACAAGGTCCGCGACCTGGCCCGGCTGGTCAAGGACGGCTCGGTGGGCGTCCACCGCATCGCCGACGAGCTGCGGACCTGGACCGTCGCCGTCTGACCCGCCGTCCGGCGTTCGGCCGCCGCCCGTCGCCCGCTACGGCGTCCGACCCGCCGTACGGCGGCGTACGGCCGCCACCTGCCCCGGCACCGGCGGCTACCCGCCGTACGCCGCCGGTGCGTACGCCGCAGCGAAGGCCGCCGCGTCCCACGTACCGCCCAGCTGCGGCGCCAGCCAGTCCGGCGCCGCAGCCCGGAAGGCCGCGGGGGACAGGCCCGCCACGGCCTGCGGCAGCGCCCCGAGCAGCGGCGCGCCCGCGACCTCCGGGAGGTCGGTGATGTTGCAGCACTCGGCCAGATCGGGGTCGCCGCGCCAGCTGCCGAAGATCACCCCGGCGCAGCTGATCTTCCGGCTGCTCAGCGCCTCCGCGGTCAGCGCCGTGGAATTGAGCGTGCCGAGCCCGGGCGGCGCCACCAGCAGCACCCTGGCCCGCAGCATCCCGGCGGCGTCCGCCAGCGTCGAGCCCTGCGCGTCGTAGCGGACCAGCAGCCCGCCCGCGCCCTCGACCAGCACCACGTCGTGGACCGCGGCGAGCTTGGCCGCGGCCTCGGCGATCTCCTCGGGGCCGATGGTGGGCAGCCCGGACCGGGCGGCGGCGGTGGCCGGCGCCAGCGGCTCGGGGTAGCGGGCCAGCTCCACCGCCGTCACCGCGCCGGCCAGCCGGGCCACCTCCGCCGCGTCACCCGGCTCGCCCTCGGCGACCCCGGTCTGCGCGGGCTTGAGCACGGCCACGCTCAGCCCCTGGGCCAGGGACGCGGCGGCCACCGCGGCGGTCGCCATCGTCTTGCCGACCTCGGTGCCCGTACCGGTGATGACCACGATGGCCATGGGTGTCGCTCCGTTCCTCGTCGTCGTGCCTGCCCGCCGCCCGTGTCCCGGGCGCCCCGGGGACCCTGCCCAAACCCGCCGCGCTCACGCTGCCAGGGCGGCGTCCCTGACGCCCGCGCAGATCCGCGCCACGTCCTCGTCCCCGGTCACGTACGGCGGCATCGTGTAGACCAGGTCGCGGAAGGGCCGCAGCCACACCCCGGCCCGCACCGCGGCCCTGGTCGCCGCCGCCATGTCCACCGGGTGGTCCAGCTGCACCACCCCGATCGCGCCCAGCACCCGCACATCGCGGACCCCGGGCAGCGCGGCGACCTCCGCCAGGCCGTCGCGCAGCCCGGCCTCGATCCGCTTGACCTGCACCGCCCAGTCCTGGCCGAGCAGGACGTCGAGCGAGGCGTTCGCGACGGCCGCGGCCAGCGGGTTGCCCATGAAGGTCGGCCCGTGCGCGAGCACCGGCACCTCGCCCCGCGAGATCCCCTCCGCGACCCTGCCGGTGCACAGCGCCGCCGCCATCGTCAGATAGCCGCCGGTCAGCGCCTTGCCGACGCACATCACATCGGGGCTGACCCCGGCGTGCCCGGCCGCGAACAGCTCACCCGTACGCCCGAAGCCGGTGGCGATCTCGTCGAAGACCAGCAGCACGCCGTGCTCGTCGCACGCCTCCCGCAGCACCCGCAGATACCCGGGGGAGTGGAAGCTCATACCGCCCGCGCCCTGCACCACCGGCTCGACGATCACCGCGGCCAGCTCCGCGGCATGGCTGCCGATCAGCTCGCGCAGATGCGCCGAGTACCGCGGATCGGGTTCGGCGTCGAAACCGGGCGGCGGCGCGTCCGCGAAGACCTGCTCGGGCAGCACCCCCGACCACAGCTCGTGCATACCGCCGTCCGGGTCGCACACCGACATCGGCTGCCAGGTGTCGCCGTGGTAGCCGCCGCGCCAGGTCAGCAGCCGCCGCTTGGTCGGCCGGCCCAGCGAACGCCAGAACTGCAGGCACATCTTCACCGCGACCTCGACCGACACCGAACCGGAGTCGGCGAGGAAGACATGCCGCAGCGGCTCCGGGGTGATCTCCACCAGCCGCGCGGCCAGGCGTACGGCTGGCTCGTGCGTCAGGCCGCCGAACATCACATGGCTCATCCGGCCCAGCTGGTCGTGCGCCGCAGCGTCGAGCACCGGGTGCCGGTAACCGTGGATCGCCGACCACCACGACGACATGCCGTCGACCAGTTCGGTACGCCCCCCGGCAGGCGCCGCCAGCCGCAGCCGCACCCCCGACGCCGACTCGACCACCAGCGGCTCCTGGCGGCCGGGCATCGGGCCGTAGGGGTGCCAGACGTGCTGCCGGTCGAGGCCGAGCAGCACGTCGGGCGGCAGCGGCCCGGCCGCCGGGTACGCCTCAGGCATTGGGCGGCAGATCCGTCCCCGCGCCGCGGCGGCGCACGGCGACCAGGTCCGTCCGCGCGGCCGGCAAGGCCGTGGCCGCCGCCTCGCCGTGGGCGCCGCCGCAACCGCCGTCGTGGCCCTCGCCGCAGCCGCCCCCGCAGCCGCCCCCGCAGCCGCCCTCGTGCGTACCGCACACCCCGCCCGTCCGGTGCGACGGCAGCGTCACGGTGTCCGCGCCCTCCACCTCGAAGCCCGCGTCCGCGATCATGTCGAGGTCGGTCTGACCCGCCTGGCCCTCACTGGTCAGGTAGTCGCCCAGGAAGATCGAGTTCACCAGGTGCAGCGCCAGCGGCTGCATCGTCCGCAGATGCACCTCGCGCCCGCCCGCGAGCCGCACCTCCACGTCCGGGCAGACGAACCTGACCATCGCCAGGATCCGCAGGCAGCGCTGCGGGGTGAGATTCCACTCCTTGGCCAGCGGGGTGCCCTCGAAGGGGATCAGGAAATTCACCGGCACCGAGTCCGGGTCCAGTTCACGCAGCCCGAAGACCACGTCCACCAGGTCCGCGTCGCTCTCGCCCATGCCCGCGATCAGCCCGGAGCACGCGGAAAGACCGGCCGCCTGCGCCCGCTGCACCGTGTCCACCCGGTCGGCGTAGGTGTGGGTGGTGGTGATCGACCCGTACGTGCCCTCGGAGGTGTTGAGGTTGTGGTTGTACGCGTCCGCGCCCGCCTCCCGCAGCCGGTCGGCCTGGCCGCCGGACAGCAGGCCCAGGCAGGCGCACACCTCGACGCCCTCGTTCTGCTCCTTGATCGCCGCGATGGTCTGCGAGACCCGGTCCACGTCCCGGTCGGTCGGGCCGCGCCCGCTCGCCACCAGGCAGACCCGCTTGGCGCCGCCCGCCACCCCGGCGCCCGCCGCGGCGGCGGCCTCGTCGGGCTTGAGCCAGGTGTACTTCAGCACGTCCGCCTGCGACCCGAGCCGCTGCGAACAGTACGAGCAGTCCTCGGGGCACAGCCCGGACTTGAGGTTGACCAGGTAGTTCAGCTTCACCCTGCGGCCGAACCACTGGCGGCGCACCCGCCCCGCCGCGGCCACCACATCCAGCAGGTCATCGTCGGAGGTCGCCAGGACGGCCAGCGCCTCGTCCCGGCTGGGCAGCTCGCGTCGCAGCCCCTTGTCCACCAGTGTGGTCAGCAGATCCATGAAGGGATCCTCGCGCACCGGACCGCCCGCGGCCAATGACGGACCGCACAACAGCGGTGGCCCGGGGTGTGTGCATCACCACACCCTGTGCGTGATCGCAGGCCAGTACGTTGCAGGTGGGCGCCGTCAAGTCAGCCGGCCGCCGTGCCCGACCGCTTACCGCGCCGAACCACCGGGGACCGCAGTGAACAGCACACCGCCCGCCGCGCCGCACGGCCCCTTCGACTGGATCGGGGAGCAGGCCGCCGCCCGCGCCGCCGCCGGGCTGCGCCGCGAACTGCGGCCCAGGCCCGCCGACTCGGCGCTGCTCGACCTCGCGGGCAACGACTACCTCGGCCTGAGCCGGCACCCCGAGGTGACCCGGGCCGGCGCCGACGCGTGCCTGCGCTGGGGCGCCGGCGCCACCGGCTCCCGGCTGGTCACCGGCAGCACCGCGCTGCACGCCGAACTCGAAGCGGAGATCGCCGACTTCACCGGCTTCGAGGCCGCGCTGGTGATGGCCTCCGGCTACGCCGCCAACCTCGCCGCGGTCACCGCGCTCACCGGCCCCGGCTCCCTGCTGGTCTCCGACGCCGCCAACCACGCCTCGCTGATCGACGGCTGCCGGCTGTCCAGGGCCCGCACCGAGGTCGTCCCGCACGCCGACACCGACGCCGTACGCAAGGCGCTCGCCGGGAAGACCGGGCCGGCCCTCGTCGTCAGTGACTCGGTCTTCTCGGTGGACGGCGACGCCGCGCCGCTGGCAGGACTCGCCGCCGCCGCACGCGACCACGGCGCCGCCCTGCTGGTGGACGACGCCCACGGCCTCGGTGTGCTCGGCGACGGGGGGCGCGGCGCCCCGCACGCGGCTGGGCTGGCCGGAGCGCCCGACGTGGTGTGCACCGCGACCCTGTCGAAGGCGCTGGGCGCGCAGGGCGGCGTCGTGCTCGGCCCGGCCGCCGTCATCGACCACCTGGTCAACGCGGCCCGCACCTTCATCTTCGACACCGGCCTCGCTCCGGCCGCAGCGGGCGCCGCTCTCGGCGCACTGCGGCTGCTGCGCCGCGAGCCCGACCGCGCGGGCCGCGCCCTCGCCGCGGCCCGCACCTTCCACCGGCTGCTCACCGCGGCCGGCCTGGACGCGACCGCGCCGGACGCCTGCGTCGTGTCGGTGCGCGCGCCCTCGCCCGCAGCGGCCGTCACCTGGGCCGCAGCGGTGCGCTCGGCCGGTCTGTCCGTCGGCTGCTTCCGCCCGCCGTCCGTCCCCGACGGCATCTCCCGGCTCCGCATCACGGCCAACGCCGCGCTGACCGACGCCCGGATCGCGGCGGCGGTCGCGACGATCGTCGCGACCGCGCCCGAGCAGTCCCCCGTTGCGAGCGCTCCACGAAGTGCGCGCTGAGAGGAGCCTAAGAGGAGCGCAGGGCGCCCTCGTTCACGGCCTGGACGAAGGAACCCCACGCGCCCGGCGGGAACAGCAGGGCCGGCCCCGCGACGTCCTTGGAGTCGCGTACCGCGACATGCCCCGACGTCAACGTCGCCGTTTCGACACAGTTGTTCGCCGCCGTGCTGTGGCTGCTGCGTCGCCAGGCAACGCCGGCGAGCGTCGTACTGGAGGAAATGTGCCGGAGCGGCGAGGGGGACAGCGCGGTCATAGTGGTGCCTCCTTCGTGGGCCGCGGCATCCGCAGGAACTCGGAACCGATTCCGGCGATCATCGCAACCGATTCCGCACAGGGAAGCGCACGATCACGCAATCGGGCGAACGCGGCGGCGTAAGCGGTGATGTCCTCTTTCCGATCGACACAGAGACTACTCGTCAGATGGTCGAGAACAACCACATCCAGATCAGCAATGCGCGGAAAGGAGAAGATGACGAAAGAACCGGTCACCCCTATGTGCCCGCCCGCGGCAAATGGCAGCACATGCAGGGAGACCTGCGGCAGCTCCGCCGCCTCCACCAGGCTCCGCAGCTGACCGGCCATCACCCCGGGGCCGCCGACGCAGCGCCGCAGCACCGCCTCGTCGAGCACCGCGGTCAGCTCCAGCGGCGGATCCTGGTGCAGCACCGCCTGCCGGGCGATCCGCACGTCCACCAGCGCGTCCACCTCGCGCGGCCCGAGCTGCGGCATGACGTCCCTGGTCAGCGCGTGTGCGTAGGCGGGGGTCTGCAACAGGCCGGGGACCACGCTGGTCTCCATCGACCGGGCCCGGCTCGCCCCGGTCTCCAGGCTGATGAAGTCCCGGTATTCCACCGGCAGGACCTCGCGGAAGTCGTGCCACCAGCCGCGCTGGTAGCCGTATCCGGCCAGGGTGCACAGCAGGTCGCGGACGTCCCGGTCGCGTACCGCGTAGATATCGAGCAGCAGGTTCACATCCTCGGCGCGCACGCTGCTGTGGCCGGTTTCGATCCGGCTGACTTTCGACTGGTGCCAGCCGGCCTGGTCGGCGGCCTCGCCGCTGGTGAGTCCTGACAGATCCCGCAACCGGCGAAGCTCCGCACCGAGTCTGCGCCGGCGTACCGCGGGCACTCTTTCCATATTTTTCGCCCCTCCTCGGTATGCGGCATGCTGCGCTGCGCGCCGCCCCAATCACCCGCTACGACAGTCTGCCGACCAAATGCACTCTTACGTAGCAGAGTTCACCGTTTTGAGCGATAGATATATGCAGACACCCGTGGAGCGCCGGTTATGGCGGCACGATGGGTGTCATTCTGGCGCGAACCCGACGTATGTGGGGCGGTCCAATCACCGGGCGCCCCGCTCCGGCGCAGGTACGCACCGGAGCCAGGTCACGGCGGGAAAGGGAAGCATCGCCATGGCAGATCTTCAGGAAGCATCCATCACCCTGCCGAGCGAACCGGCGTCGGTGACGGCGGCCAGGCGCCATGTGTGCGGTGTGCTCGCCGAGTGGGGGCTGCCCGCGGGGGCGCCCGCGGTCGACGCCGTACGCCTGATCGTGTCGGAGCTGACCACCAACGCGGTACTGCACACCTCGGGGCTGTCGCCGGCCTTCACCGTCGACGTACGCCTCGAGCGCTCGGAGCGGTTGTCCATCGGCGTCACCGACAGCCATCCGCGCTGGCCCCGGCAGGCGGCGGCGGCCACCCAGCAGGACAACGGCCGCGGGATGGTGATTGTGCGTCACCTCGCCGCCGAGTCCGGCGGCAGCCTCCGGATCACCCCGACCGGCGACGGCGGCAAGACCGTGTGGATCACGCTCCCCTGGGCGGTCCCGGTCGGCTGACCAGCCGGTCGCCGGTCCGCGGGGTAAACGAGAGGTCTTCACAAAATCCTCACGTTTCGAACACTGCCCAGGTCGGCGGGCGTTCGGGCCGCGGTGCCCGGCGATGCGGCCGTTTACGTCACTTCACGAACTGTTGACACACCCGTAGTAGGGGCGGAACATTCCGAGCCCGGGAGAGCGCTCTCCCGATCCTGGATCGCCGGAGCCGCGCATCCCGGCGAATGGGCTCTCATGCCCCCACACAACCCCCACTGCGCACAAGGAGGTTTCCATGGCACGGAGGCCGAGAAGGATCCCCGGGCTGCTCGTCGCCCTCGCGCTGGTCACAGCGGGTGGCGGCGCGCTGCTGACGGCGAACGCGGCGGCGAGCACGCCGACCATCGCCGCCGCCAAGCCGGCCCAGCAGCCCGTCAACGCGATGGCGGAGATGCCGGGTATGGCGGT
>NZ_JAJSYW010000111.1:0-11048 GCF_036815005.1 Streptomyces sp. IBSBF 2435
CCCCATGTCCCCCCGCCATCAGGTTCAGGAGTCAAGGAATCATGCCCCTGTTCAGTGCGCGAGCCAAGCGTTCGCCCCAGCCGCCAGCCACTCGGTCCCTCCGGAGGACGTTAGCGCTCACATTCTCCGTCGCCCTGCTCTCCGCAGCGGCACCCCTGGCCACCCTGGGCGCCGCGCAACCCGCCGCCGCACTGGGCAACGGGCTGGCGACGACCCCGCAGATGGGGTTCAACGACTGGAACGCCTACGGGTGCAACGTGTCGGAGTCGCTGATCAAGTCGACGGCGCAGGCCATGCACAGCAACGGGATGCAGGCTGCCGGCTACACCTACGTGAACATCGACGACTGCTGGCTGACCCACTCACGCGACAGCGGTGGGCACCTCGTGCCCGACCCCGCGAAGTTCCCCGACGGGATCAAGGGCACCGCGGACTACGTGCACTCCCTCGGCCTGAAGCTTGGCATCTACGAGGACGCGGGAACGGCGACCTGCGCCGGATACCCCGGCAGCCTGGGCCACGAGACCACCGACGCGCAGTCATTCGCGTCCTGGGGCGTGGACTACCTGAAGTACGACAACTGCAACAACTCCGGTGTGAACGCCCAGTCCCGCTACACCGCCATGCGCGACGCCCTCGCCGCAACCGGCCGTCCGATCCTCTACAGCCTGTGCAACTGGGGCCAGGACAACGTGTGGACCTGGGGGGCCGGCGTCGGCAACAGCTGGCGTACCACCGGTGACATCCAGGCCAGCTACTCCAGCATGCTGTCCATATTCCACAGCAACGTGGGACTGGCCTCCTACGCCGGGCCCGGGCACTGGAACGACCCGGACATGCTGGAGGTGGGCAACGGCTCGCTGACCACCACGGAGAGCCGTACCGAGTTCAGCCTGTGGGCGGAGATGGCCGCACCCCTGATCGCCGGCACCAACATCGCCTCGGCCAGCGCGGCCACCCTCTCCACGCTGACCAACTCCCGGGTGATCGCGGTCGACCAGGACCCGCTGGGCAAGCAGGGCACGATGGTCTCCTCGTCCGGCGGGCTGGACGTCCTGGCCAAGCCGCTGGCCAACGGCGACGTGTCCGTGGCGCTGTTCAACGAGACCGGGTCGACGGCGACCATCAGTACGTCGGCCGCCGCCATCGGAAAGACCGGTGCGTCGAGCTACAGCCTGACCGACCTGTGGTCGGGCGCGACGTCCACCACCTCCGGCACCATCAGCGCCTCGGTGCCCGCCCACGGCACGGTGATGTACAGGATCGCCGGCGGCACGAGCGGCGGCGGAACCGGCACGGGTACGACGGGTGCGCTGCACGCGGTGGGTGCGGGCAAGTGCCTGGACGTGCCGAACTCGTCCACCACGGCGGGCACCCAGGTGCAGATATGGGACTGCAACGGCCAGGCGAACCAGACCTGGACGCGGACGTCGCCGGGTCAGCTGGCGGTCTCCTCCGGTGGCGGCCAGCTGTGCCTGGACGCCTACAACAACCAGACCACCCCCGGCACCAAGGTGGAGATCTGGACCTGCAACGGGCAACCCAACCAGCAGTGGAGCGTCAACTCCAACGGCACCGTCACCAGCACCCAGTCCGGCCTGTGCCTCGACGTCACCGGCGGCTCGACGGCCAACGGCGCCCTGGCTGAGCTGTGGACCTGCAACAGCCAGTCCAACCAGCAGTGGTCTTTGAGCTGACCGGCTCACCTCGCGAGACTGCCGGGGCGGCGACCGACCGCCGTCCCGGCGCACGCCGGACCAACCGTACGCGGCGGCCAGGGGCGGGCGGCTCCCGCCCATCCGGCACCCTACCCGTTGCGCCTTTGTGAAAGGAACGCACTGTGTCAGCACTCAGCCGATTGTTCCGGCGAATGCGAGTCTCGACGGCCGTCCTCATCGGGCTCGTCATGGCCGCCGGCGGCATCGTGGGTACGGTCGCCGCGCCGGCCAGCGCCGCGACGTCGATCACGATCAATGGAGCGTCCGGCGGCCGGACTTTCGACGGCGTCGGT
Source organism: Streptomyces sp. IBSBF 2435 (assembly GCF_036815005.1). Taxonomy (NCBI): domain Bacteria; kingdom Bacillati; phylum Actinomycetota; class Actinomycetes; order Kitasatosporales; family Streptomycetaceae; genus Streptomyces; species Streptomyces sp. IBSBF 2435. The sequence continues at coordinate 2,012 of NZ_JAJSYW010000111.1, forward strand.
GCGATCAGCGGTGGGGGCGGCAACAGCCGGCTCCTGATCGACTATCCGGAGCCTCAGCGCAGCCAGGTCCTGGACTACCTGTTCCGGCCCGGTTACGGCGCCTCCTTGCAGATCCTGAAGGCGGAGATCGGGGGCGACACCAACTCCACCTCGGGGGCGGAGCCGAGTCATCAGCACACCAGGTCCGATCTGAACTGCAATCGGGGCTATGAGTGGTGGCTGATGGAGCAGGCCAAGGCGCGCAACCCGAACCTGAAGCTGTACGGATTGGCGTGGGGTGCGCCCGGGTGGATCGGCAACGGCAATTTCTGGTCCACAGATATGGTCAACTACCTCGTGTCATGGCTGGGCTGTGCCAAGCAGCACGGTCTGACGATCGACTACCTGGGCGGGTGGAACGAGCGGGGTTACAACGTCTCGTGGTACGAGCAGTTGCGGAGCGCGCTGAACTCCAACGGTTATTCCGGTGTCACGATCGTCGGGGCGGACTCGGACTGGTCCATCGCCAATGACATCGACTCCAACCCGACGTTCGCCGGCTCGGTGGGCGTGATCGGCACGCACTATCCGTGCGGGTACCGCTCGGCGCAGTCCAACTGCTCGGTGCCGGCGGCTGCTCTGTCGTCGGGCAAGCAGCTGTGGGCGAGTGAGAACGGGTCGGACGACTACAACGGCGGTGCGCAGGCGATGGCGCGGGGCATCAACCGGGGCTATATCGACGGGAAGATGACGGCGTATCTCAACTGGCCGGTCGTCGCGGCGGTCACGCCGAACCTGCCGTATCCCACGATGGGTGTCGCGCTGGCCTCGCAGCCGTGGTCGGGCTCGTACTCGATCGGGAAGAACGCCTGGGTGATGGCGCAGACGACCCAGTTCACCGCCCCCGGCTGGAAGTACCTCGACTCCTCCAGCGGATACATCGGCGGCAACCGCAGCAACGGCAGCTATGTGTCGCTGAAGTCCGCCAACAACTCGGACTACTCCACGGTCGTCGAGACGATGGACGCCGGCAGCGCCCAGACGCTGAACTTCACTGTCGCCGGCGGGCTGTCGGCCGGGACCGTGCACGTGTGGTCGACGAAGGTCAACTCCAGTAGCCAGGCAGACTACTTCGTGCACGCCGCGGACATCACTCCTTCCAACGGGAGCTTCAGCCTGACCGCGCAGCCCGGCTACGTCTACACGCTGACCACCACCATCGGCCAGGGCAAGGGCACCGCCACCGGGCCCGCCGCAGGCAGTCTGAGCCTGCCGTACAGCGATTCCTTCAACAGTTACGCGGCGGGTTCCGAGGCGAAGTACCTCATGGACTGGCAGGGCGCCTTCGAGACGACCGCCTGCGGAGGCGGCCGCAGCGGGATGTGCGAGCGCCAGATGAGCCCGCAGAAGCCGATCACCTGGGACGCGCTGTCCGATCCGCACGCCCTGCTCGGTGACGTGGGCTGGAGCAACTACACCGTCTCCTCCGACGTGCTGCTGGAGCAGTCGGGATACGCGGACCTGCTCGGCCGCGCGAACTCGCAGGACTACACGACGACGGGCGGGCTGAACGCCTACCACCTGCGGGTGACTGACGCGGGAGCGTGGTCGATCCTGAGTTCGAGCACCAACGGCACCACGTCCACCCTGGCCCACGGCACGGTGGCCGCCCTGGGCACCAACCGGTGGCACACCCTGGGTCTCACCTTCTCCGGTTCGACCATCTCCGCGGTGATCGACGGCGCGGCGGTCGGCTCCGTGAACGACTACAGCTTTGCCGGCGGACAGGTCGGCTTCCAGACCGCTCAGACCGAGACGGCCCAGTTCGACAACCTGTCCATCACACCCGGCAGCGGCGGCGCCGGCGGCGGCACCACGGCCACGATCGTCGGAGCCGGCTCGGGCCGGTGTGTGGACGTGCCGAACCAGTCGCAGACGTCCGGCACCCAGGTGGCGCTGTGGGACTGCAACGGCGGCGCCAACCAGCAGTGGACCAGCACCTCGGCCGGTGAGCTGCGCGTCTACGGCGGCGACTGCCTCGACGCCTCGGGCCAGGGCACGAGCCCTGGCACCAAGGTGGACATCTGGACGTGCACCGGCGGCGCCAACCAGAAGTGGACGCTCAACACCAACGGCACCATCACGGGCTCGCAGTCCGGCCTGTGCCTGGACGCCACCGGTGCGGGAACGGGCAACGGCACCCTGCTGGAGCTGTGGACCTGCACCGGCAGCAGCAACCAGAAATGGACACGCGGCTGATCCGCCGCCCTCCGGCCGACCGGGGATCCCGCAACAGCCGGGGTCCCCGGTCCTCCCCCCCGCCGATCTGCTGAGAGGCCCCCCATGTCCTCCTCACCCTTCCAGCCAAGCCGGCGTAGCCTGTTGGCGGCAGCCGGAGCAGCCGCTACTGCCGGGCTGCTGCGGTTCGCACCCGACGCCGCCGCGACCGACGGCCCCGGCAGCTACACCGCGAGCTGGTCCTCCGTCGACCAGCATCCTCCGGCGCCGGCCTGGTTCCAGGACGCGAAGTTCGGGATCTATTACCACTGGGGCGTCTTCAGCGTCCCGGCGTTCGGGAACGAGTGGTATCCGCGCAACATGTACATCGGCGGCTCGGCCGAGAACCAGCACCACATCGGTACCTACGGTGATCCCTCGGTGTGGCCGTACAGCAACTTCATCGACGGCGCCCGGGACAAGGCCGGCAACTTCGTGCAGTTCGCGCCCAAACTGGCCTCGCAGGGCGGCAACTTCGACCCCAGCGCGTGGGCGCAGCTGTTCAAGGCCGCGGGAGCGAGGTTCGCCGGGCCGGTCGCGGAGCACCACGACGGGTTCTCCATGTGGAACAGCTCGTCCAACCCGTGGAACTCGGTCAAGCACGGCCCCAGGCTCGACCTGGTGGGCCAGCACGCGCAGGCCATCCGCGGGCAGGGAATGAAGTTCATGGCCTCGCTCCACCACGCCTACCACTTCAACGGCTACTACGACCACGTGCCCTACCAGTCGGACGCGACCCTGCGCATCCTCTACGGGCAGCAGGGCTCGTCCGCGGAGAACCAGCTCTGGTACAACAAGCTGGCCGAGGTGATCAGCGGCTACCAGCCCGACCTGATCTGGCAGGACTTCGACCTGGGCCTGGTGCAGGAGTCCACCCGGCTGCAGTTCCTGGCGTATTACTACAACCAGGCCGTCGCCTGGAACAAGGACGTCGTCGCCACCTACAAGGACGGCTTCGACAACAAGGGGGAGGTCTTCGACTTCGAGCGGGGCGGCCCCGCGGGCCTGATGTCCCCCTACTGGCTGACCGACGACAGCATCTCCTCCTCCAGTTGGTGCTACACGGTGGGCATCGGCTACTACACCGCCCAGGCACTGCTGCACGCGCTGATCGACCGGACCGCCAAGGGCGGCACCATGCTGCTCAACATCGCCCCCATGGCCGACGGCACCATCCCCTCGGGGCAGCAGACGATTTTGCGCGCCATGGGCGACTGGCTCGGCCGCTTCGGAGAAGCCGTCTACGGCACGCGCTCCTGGTCCAGCTACGGCGAGGGCCCGACCGCGATGGGCGGCGGCTCCTTCAGCGGCCCCAAGGCCGGCACCGCCAAGGACGTACGGTTCACCCGCAGCCAGGACAACAGGATCCTCTATGCCACCGCACTTGGCTGGCAGGGCAGCACCATGACCATCACGACGCTGAACTCCAACCAGTTCACCATCAGCAGCCTGACCAGTGCCCAGCTGCTCGACAACACCGCAGGCAGCTACACCGACCTGCCTGCCCCCACGCAGGACGCTTCCGGGCTGCACCTGGCGATGCCCTCCTCCGGCGCACCCTTCAACGCGCTGGCGTACACGGTCAAGCTCACCTTCTCCGGCCAGATCCCCGCACTCGGCGGCGGTGGCACCGGGACCGGGTACGTCAAGATCGCCAACGTCACCAGCGGGCTGGCCCTCGACAGCGGCGGCAGCGTCGCCTCCGGCTCCAACCTCAAGCAGTGGAACTACGACGGCAGCACCAACCTCCAGTGGCAGCTCATCGACCTCGGCAGCGGCTACTACCGCATCGTCAACCGCACCAACGGCATGGTGGCCGACAGCTGGGGCAACACCGCCAACGGCGCCCCCGCCCGGCAATCCGCCTGGAACGGCGGCAACAACCAACAGTGGTCCCTCACCAGCCTCGGCAACAACCGCTACCAGATCGTCAACCGCGGCACCGGCACCGCCCTCGACGGCAGCGGCAGCACCACAGCCGGCTCCACCACAGTGATGTGGGCACCCAACTCCAACACCAACAACGAATGGACCGTCACCGGAATATGACCACACGGCGCGGTGTCGCCCACCGGCACCGCGCCGTCAGACCGACCGCAGGAGTCCGCATGTCCCCCCACACCCCCACCCACCGGCTGCCGCGTCTGCGGCCGGCCCGCTCGGGCGCTCTGGCCGCGGGTTTGGCCGTCGCCCTGGCCGGCGCGTCACTGCTCGCTCTCGGCACGGCCGGCCCCGCGCAGGCGGCGACCTCGCTGCGCAGCCTCGCCGAGGCGCAGAACCGCTACTTCGGCACCGCCCTCACCACATCCGACCTGGGCAACAGCAATGAGATGGCCATCTCCAACGCCCAGTTCGACATGGTCACCCCCGGCAACGAGATGAAGTGGGACACCACAGAACCCGGCAACGGCCAGTACAACTTCGGCCCCGGCGACCAGATCATGTCCTATGCCACGTCGCACAACATGCGCGTCCGCGGGCACAACCTGGTGTGGCACGCGCAGCTGCCGTCGTGGGTCAGCAACCTGCCCTCCAGCCAGGTCAAGGCAGCCATGGACGCCCACATCACCACCGAGGTCAACCACTACAAGGGCCGCGTCTACGCCTGGGACGTGGTCAACGAACCCTTCAACGGCGACGGCTCGTACGTCAACGACGCCTTCTACAAGGCGATGGGCTCCGGCTACTTCGCAGAGGCCCTGCGCACCGCCCACGCCGCGGACCCCGACGCCAAGCTGTACATCAACGACTACAACATCGAGGGGCAGAACGCCAAGAGCAACGCCCTGTACAACCTGGCCAAGACCCTGCTCTCGCAAGGAGTGCCGCTCGGCGGGATCGGATTCGAGAGCCACTTCATCGTCGGCCAGGTCCCGTCCGACCTCCAGGCCAACATGCAGCGCTTCGCCGCCCTCGGCCTGGACGTGGCCGTCACCGAACTCGACGACCGCATCCAGCTGCCGACCAGCAGCAGCTCCCTGCAGCAGCAGGCCACCGACTACAGCAACGTCACCAAGGCCTGCCTGGCGGTCTCGCGCTGCGTCGGCGTCTCGCAGTGGGGCGTGGACGACGCGAACTCCTGGATCCCCGGCACCTTCCCCGGATACGGCGCCGCGACGATGTACGACTCCAACTTCCAGCCGAAGCCGGCCTACAACGCCGCCGTCTCCGCCCTGGGCGGCACCACCGGCGGTGGTGGTACGGGTACGACGGGTGCGCTGCACGCGGTGGGTGCGGGCAAGTGCCTGGACGTGCCGAACTCGTCCACCACGGCGGGCACCCAGGTGCAGATATGGGACTGCAACGGCCAGGCGAACCAGACCTGGACGCGGACGTCGTCGGGCCAGCTGGCGGTCTCCTCCGGTGGCGGCCAGCTGTGCCTGGACGCCTACAACCACCAGACCACCCCGGGCACGAAGGTGGAGATCTGGACCTGCAACGGCGGGGCGAACCAGCAGTGGAGTGTCAACTCCAACGGCACCGTCACCGGCACCCAGTCCGGCTTGTGCCTGGACGTCACCGGGGGCTCGACATCCAACGGTGCCCTGGCCGAGCTGTGGACCTGCAACGGCCAGTCCAACCAGCACTGGACGTTCGGCTGACCCATACGCCGAAGGCCGCCCGGTAGGCCCTCGTGCCGACCAGGTGGCCGCCGCGTCCCATCCCCCCACCAAGGAGCCACACCCATGCTGTCTTCCCTCGTTCTCCCCGCCACCTGGCGGCCGCACAGACGGCGCAGCCCCTTCGCCGCGGTCGCCACCGTGCTGGCCCTGCTCGCCGCTGTCCTCACAGCCGTACTGATGACACCCGACACCGCACAGGCGGCGGCGGCGCCTCTGGTGGGCGCGGCGTCGGGACGCTGCCTCGACGTGAAGGGCGGTGATTCCACGGCCGGCACGGTGCTGGACATCTACGACTGCAGCAGCCAGTCCGGCCAGGCCTTCGAGTTCACCTCCTCGGGGCAGTTGCAGACGCTGGGCGGCACCCGCTGCGTGGACGCCTCGCACCAGCAGACCACTCCCGGCACGCCGGTGCTCATCTGGACCTGCAACGGACAGCCGAACCAGCAGTGGCGGCACAATTCCGACGGGTCGGTCACCGGCGTCCAGTCGGGGCTGTGCCTGGACGTGAACGGCGCGGGTACCGCGAACGGGACAGCGGTCATCCTGTGGACGTGCAACGGGCAGGGCAACCAGAAGTGGACTGCCTCGACCACGACGACGCCTCCTGCCGGCGGATCCCACGCGTGCGACATCTACGCCGCCGGCGGTACGCCGTGCGTGGCCGCACACAGCACGGTCAGGGCGCTCTACTCGTCCTACAGCGGCAGCCTCTACCAGGTCAGGCGTTCGTCCGACAGCGCCACCCGGAACATCGGGGTGGTCAGCGCGGGCGGCCCGGCCGACGCCTCGGCGCAGGACGCCTTCTGCTCCGGCACCTCCTGCGTGATCACCACGGTCTACGACCAGTCGGGGCACGGGAACAACGTGGGCTACCAGGGCCCCGGCGGTGTCGGAGGCTCGGACACCGCCGCGAGTGCGACCTCCGAGTCGCTGACCGTCGGCGGCTCGAAGGCGTACTCGCTGTACATCAAGCCCGGTAACAGCTACTGGCGGGACGGCCACCTGACCGGTGTGCCCACCGGCAGCGCACCCGAAGGCGCGTACATGGTGACCAGCGGTACGCATGTCAACAGCGGCTGCTGCTTCGACTACGGCAACAGCGAGACCGACCGCAGGGCCGACGGCGCCGGCGCCATGGACGCCATCTACTTCGGCACCAGCTGCTGGTTCGGCGGCTGCTCCGGCACCGGACCGTGGGTACAGGCCGATCTCGAATACGGTCTCTACTCCGGCGGCAGCCAGTCCTGGAACACCAACCAGCATGCCTTCACGAGCAAGTACGTCACCGCGATGCTCAAGAACAACGGCACGTCCAGATTCGCGATCAAGGGCGCCAACGCCCAGTCCGGCGGCCTGAGCACCCTCTGGGACGGGGGACTGCCCTCGGGTTACAGCCCCATGAAGAAGCAAGGGGCCATCATCCTCGGCAGCGGCGGCGACTGCTGCAACGGCAACACCAACCAGTCCCAGGGCACCTTCTACGAAGGAGCCATCGTCGCCGGCTACCCCTCGGACGCCACCGACAACGCCGTCCAGGCCGACATCGCCGCGGCCGGCTACCGATGACCCCCGTGTCCGCGCCCGATCGGAGCGTGAAGCGATGAGAAAACCACTGTCCGCCCTCCTGGTCGCGCTCGCCACCGGCTCGCTCGCCGCGGCCGCCGGCGTCACCGCGGCAGCCGCCACGCCGGCGGCGTCGACGACAGCCTTGACCGTGATGCCGCTGGGCGACTCGATCACATGGGGCGTCGGGAGCAGTACCGGCAACGGCTACCGAGGCCCGCTGCGCAACGAACTGGTGGCAGACGGCCATCCGTCGGACTTCGTCGGCACCCTGCGCAACGGCACGATGTCCGACCCGGACAACGAGGGGCACTCCGGGTACCGCATCGACCAGATCGCCGCCCTGGCCGACGCCGCGCTGGCCCGCTACCGGCCCAATGTCGTGACACTGGAGATCGGGACCAACGACCTCAACGGGAACTACCAGGTCTCCACGGCCACCGCCCGGTTGAAGTCCCTGGTCGACCAGATCACCGCCGACGTGCCCGACGCCACCGTGCTGCTGGCGTCGCTGATCGTGTCCACCAGCGCCGGCGAGGAGCAGCACCGAGCCGCCTACAACCAGGCCATTCCCGGCATCGTGCAGAGCGAGCAGGCGGCCGGCAAGCATGTCGGCTATGTGGACATGGGCGCCTTGACCAGCGCCGACCTGTCCGACTCCCTGCACCCCAACGACGGGGGCTACCAGAAGATGGCCGACGCCTTCCACCGGGGCGTCCAGGCCGCGGACAGTGCCGGCTGGCTGCACAGTCCGGTGTCGGCGGGTGCCCCGGTGGTGTCGGGCATCGCCGGGAAATGCCTCGACGTCAACGGCGGCAGCAGCGCCGACGGCACCCCGGTGCAGATATGGAGCTGCGACAACGCCCCGGCCCAGGCCTGGTCCGCCTATGCCGACGGCACCCTGCGCGCCGTGGGCAAGTGCCTGGACGCCACGGGGAGGGGCACCGCCAACGGCACCAAGGTGGAGATATGGACCTGCAACGGCGGGACGAACCAGGTCTGGCAGAGCTACAACGGCGGCTACCGCAACCCCGTCTCGGGCCGCTGCCTGGACGATCCCGCCTCGTCCACGGTCAACGGCACGCAGCTCCAGCTGTGGGACTGCAGCGGCAACGCCAACCAGAAGTGGACCCTCACCAGCGGATGACGTGACTCCTTTCCTCTGCCGTAAGGCAGCGGAGTCGCGCGGGGTTTCCTCCGCACTCCGCGACACCCCGCCGGGCGCCTCGTGGCGCCCGGCGGGCCCGGGGCCGCGGCGGCCGGATACGGCGTCGCGAGCCGCCGGCGGTGTCCAGGCCGGATGCCCGGGGCGGACTGATCAACGGCGTCCGGTGACCGTGGGGATCGCTGACCCCTGCCGTGCGGCGCTGCCTGATCGCACCTGACCTCGACCATCAAGATCACCGACAGAGTCAAGCTCAGGGTGGCTCCTGCCTGCTGCTCCCGAAGAGCGGCGGACGCCCGTTCACCGCCTGGGCCGCGGTTTTCGAGCGGACCTCGGGCGAGGCGGACGCATAGAGGCCGCGGGGGGGCCCCCCCCCCCCCCGGGCCCCCCCCCCGCCCGCGGGCAACAACCACGCGCCCCCCACCCCGCG
>NZ_JAJSYW010000111.1:11058-22429 GCF_036815005.1 Streptomyces sp. IBSBF 2435
CGCCGCCGGGGGGCGGGGGGGGCGGGGGGGGCCCCCCCCCCCCCGGGGGGGGGGGCCCCCCCCCGAACCGGAGGGCGGCGAACACCGTGGCGCCACTCCCCGGGCGGGCGCGGGGCGCGCAGTCCGCGATCCTTGAGCCATGCGCGCCGCCCGCCTCATCCGTATGGCCCTGCTCCTCCAGTCGAGTCCCGGTCTGACAGCCGGCGCCCTTGCCCGGGAGCTGCATGTCTCCGAGCGCACGGTGATCCGCGATGCCCAGGCGCTGCAGGAGGCGGGCGTCCCCGTCCGCTCCGAGCGCGGCCGTGCGGGCGGCTACCACCTGGCGCCGGGCCACCGCACCCGGCTCACCACGCTCCACCCCACCGAGGCGGAGACGCTCTACCTGTCCGGTCTGCCCGCGGCCCTGCGCGATCTCGGGCTGTCGGACGCGGCGGACGCGGCCCGGCTGAAGTTGTCGGCCACCTTGCTCCCCTCGCTGCGCGCGGCGGCCGAGTCGTCGGTGCGCCGCTTCCACCTCGACGCCCCGGCCTGGTTCCGCGAGCCGTCCGCCCCGGAACTGCTGCCGGAACTGGCCCGTGCCGTATGGGCCGACCGCACCGTCGAGCTGGCCTACGCGCGGCCGGCCCGGGACGGTGCGCCACCCCGCACGGTCACCCGCCCCCTGGAACCGTACGGGCTCGTCCTCAAGGCGGGGGTCTGGTACGTCGTGGGCCGGGTCCCGGGGGAGCGGCCGGGCCGGGACGGCGCCTGGCGTACGTACCGCGTCGACCGCGTCACGGCGCTCCGCCCAGCTCCCGGCGCCGACGAACCCTTTGTCCGCGACCCGACCTTCGACCTGGCCGCGCACTGGCAGGCCCACTCCGCCGGGTTCGCCCGGGCGCTGCTGCGGACGACCGTCACGGTGCGGCTGACCGAGCGCGGCCTGCGCGGCCTGCCCGGCGTGGCGGACCCGGCCGGCGAGGCACTGGCCCGCGCGCCAGCGCCTGACGCCGCCGGACGCGTCACGCTCGACCTGCCGGTGGAGTCGGAGGAGGTCGCCTTCGCCCAACTGGCCGGACTGGGCGCGGACGCGGAAGTGCTGGCCCCGGAGGGCCTGCGCGCCCGTTTCCGCGCGCACGCGCAGGCCCTCACCTCGGTGTACGGCGCGGAACCGGATCAGCGGTAGTCGTCCACCGAGCCGTCCTTCCCGCCGTACGTGACCTCCTCGAAGTACGCCCAGGCGTCCGGCCGGCTGCCGTCCGCATCCCGTACCCCATAGGCCCTGGCGAGCTCCGCGCTGGAGGTGGACTTCCCGTTCCAGCGGGCGGCCCGGTCCGGGTCGGCGGCGAGTGCGGCGACCGCGCGGGCGAGGTAGTGCGGCGACTCGGCGATACCGAAGTGCGGGTCCTGGGCGACGGCGTCGCGCCAGGTCTCCTCGGTCACGCCGAAGTGGGCGAGCATCTGCTCCGAGCGCAGGAAGCCCGGCGTCACGGCGACCGCCGTGCCCCCGTACTCCGCCAGTTCCTCGCCCAGCCCGAAGGCGATCCGGATCGGGGCGTTCTTGGCCAGGTCGTAGTAGAGGTTCTCGCGGTAGCGGCGGTTGGACACCGCCGTGCCGTCGGTGACCTCCACATGCAGCGGCGCGTCCGAGCGGATCAGCAGCGGGAGGGCGAGTGCCGCGGTGATCACGTGCGAGCGCACCCCGAGTTCCAGGATGCGCAGGCCGTCGGCGAGCGGCGTCTCCCAGCTCTTCTTGCCGAAGACGGAGCCGACGAGCAGGTGCTCGCCGCCCCACAGGTCGTTGACGAGGATGTCGAGCCGCCCCGTTTCGCGGTCGATCCGCTCGACGAGGGCGCGTACCCGGTCCTGGTCCAGGTGGTCGGTGGGGACGGCGATGCCGGTGCCCCCGGCCGCTGTGACCAGTTCCGCGGTCTCCTCGATGGTCTCCGTGGTCCGGCCGACCTCGCTGGCGCTGCCGCGGGTGGTGCGGCCGGTGACGTAGACGGTGGCGCCGGAGCGCCCGAGTTCCACGGCGAGGGCGCGCCCGGCGCCGCGAGTGGCCCCGGCGACGAGCGCGATCCTCCCGGCGAGCGGGCCCGCCCGGTCGACGTGCTGGTTGTGCATGTCCTTGTCCATGCCACTACGGTGCACGCCATAGGTGACAGTTCACGTCACCCTTTTTCCCAAGTTCCCGCGCGGCTGGTGTTGCGGCCGCGGACGACTGCCGGGCCTCGAAGAGGGTTCCCGCCGGGCCGGGTCAGCCGCGGAAGTCCGCCGGGCGCTCCGGGGAGGCCGCCGCCAGCGCGGCGGTGACCTCGTCGGTGCCGGCGGCGAGCCCGTAGACCGGGGTGCCGGGCTGCTGGCGCCAGGACTCGTCGAGGCCGCCCGCGTCGACCGTGTCGAAGCCCAGCTCGTCGAGCAGGGACCGTACGGCCTTCTTCGCCCCGTCGTCGTCACCGGCGATCGGCAGCGCGACCCGGTCGGCGGCGCCCGCCGGGCGCGGCTTGTCCAGGATGTCCTGCGCGAAGGTGCCGTTGAAGGCCTTCACCACCGGGTGGCCGAGCTGGCGCTCCGTCCAGCGGCTCTCGGTGACGCCCTCGTCCTCGATCGCGTCGATCCGCCCGTCGCGCTGCTGCGGGTAGTAGTTGCCGGTCTCGATCAGGGTGAAGCCCTCGGCCGCCCCGTCGAACACCCCGGCCGGCAGGTCGGGCACGTTCTTCAACGGGATGGCGACCACGACGAATTCGGCGCCGCGCGCCGCCTCCGAGACGGGTACCGCGGTGGCCCCGGTCTCCTCGGCCAGAGCGGACAGCGTCTCGGGACCACGCGAGTTGGCCACGGACACGTCGTGCCCGAGCGCCGTCAGGCGGCGCGTGAGGTTTCCGCCGATGTTTCCCGCGCCGATGATGCCGATCTTCATGAGTTCTCCAAGGTGTGTGGATACGTACGTGATCGGTTGTGGCCGGATGCCGCACCGGTCACAACCCCCTCGGGCACCAGCGTGTTCCGGCTGGAGCGGACGTTCCCCCGGACGGCGTCACGAGCCGCCCCGGACCGGCCGCATCGCCGGCGGAGTACGGGGCACGAGCCGAGGCGCTCGCGCCTAACCGGCGGCGTCAGCCGCCCGGGCCGGCCGACCGTCGTGTGTCCGTGCCGAGGCCGGCTGCCGCTGCGGGTGGTCCAGGCCGCCGTCGACGGCGGTCGCCCTCCGTAGCGGGAAGGCGGCTCGCGGCGCCTGCCGTATTCCTCGCAGGGCCGTTCCCTGCCGCCGCTCGGCCATGTGGCGGGCAATCCGTCACGGCCGGCCGTGACGGGCGGCTGAGCACCGTGCTCCGCGGCTGGCGCTCAGCCCTGAAAGGATGCAGCCATGACCGTGACGTTCGCAGCCGTCGTTCTTGGCACACCCGATCCACCTGCCCTCGCGGACTTCTACCGCGCGCTGCTCGGCTGGACGGAGGTGGACAGGGAACCGCACTGGGTGCGGCTGCGGGCGCCGGAGGCGGAGCGGCCGGGACTGAGCTTCCAGTACGAACCCGACCACGTGCCTCCCGTCTGGCCGCAGAAGGCGGGCACCCAGCAGATGCAGGCCCACCTGGACCTTCTCGTGGACGACCTCGACGCCGAGACCGCGCGTGCGGTCGCCCTGGGCGCGACCGCGGAGGAGGAACAGCCTCAGGAGGACGTCCGCGTACTGCGGGATCCGCACGGGCACCTCTTCTGCCTTTTCCTGCCGGGCGCGTGACCTCGCGCTGCCGGCGCGGGTTCCCTGACGCGGCGGGGTGCGCGTGCCGGCCGCAGATCATCGTAAGCGGGTAACGGGCTCTCGGGCGGGGGACGGACTCCCGGAGCGTGTTCTCCCGGTGATCTGCGCCTGCTGGAGCCCCGGGCCGCCGACCAGGACGGCCCGAGGGCTGAGAGAGCGTGAATCGTCCGGCGGCGGCCACGCGGTTCGTGCCCGGGGGCCCGGCTCCTCGCGTGGAGCGGTCAGCCCGACTATGCCGTGCTGCCCTCGTGGCCGCCCCCGCTGCACTGCGGCTGCCGGGGCATCTCCTGCCGGGGCTCAGCCGTCCTGAGACGTCGTCTCCGGTTCGTCGCCGTGGCGGCGCGGTTCCGGCGTGTCGCTCCCGTCCGCCAGGTCGGCCTGGTCCGGCGGGCCACTGCTCCAGGCGACGGGCGGCGTCGGTGCCGTGATCGTCTGCGGTTCGTCGGAACCCGGGCGGACGCTCGGCTGGGATCCGGGCGCGTGGGACGTGTGCGTTTCGTTATCGGACTTCGTCATGGACCGCGTGTTCCCGCCTTTTCCGTTCGGATGCCCCCAGCGCTCCTCGTCCCGGCAGGAGCCGGTGCCCGCGCCCGACGGTGCGGGCCGGATTCCGGTCTCCGGCAGGGCCGCCCGGCGAGCGGTGGTATATGTGACGCACCGAATCACCGGCCGCGACAAGGCCCGTACGTTTTCCCGTCCGAGAGCTGAGGCGCTGATGACCACACCCGGGCGGGCTGTCCGCCGTTCCTTCGCCGCACGCACGGCCTCGCTCCGCGAGCTGGTCGACCCCGTCCGCGTCGGTCGTCGCGCGGTGCGGCGCCGCGCGACAGGCATGACGGCCGCCGTGGTGGCGCAGGCCCTGGACGACGCCCGGTTCGACGCGCGGCAGGACTCCCGGCACGAGCCCCTGGCCGACGACACCCGCGGCCGCGCGGAGCTCGCGGAGTGGGAGCGCATCGGGCAACTGCTCGCCGCGGCCGGCCCGGGTGCTGTCTACGACCCGGACACCGACGACGTCGTACGGGCCGAACTGGCCGCCGCTGTGGAGGAGGCCGAGCTGCGCGAAGCAGCCCGGGCCGAGGAGCGCGCCGATGAGCTCCAGGCGCTGCGCGAGCTGGGTGCGCTGGCGCAGGCCGAGCCTCACGCGGGCGACGAAGCCGTACGGGACCTGCTCACCCGCCGCGCCGGCGACCACGTCCAGACCGACATCGACGCCTGGCTCGCCCGCGCCCTGGCCACGCACCGCGGGCACTACGCGGAGCCGGCCGCCCGGCAGGCAGCCGCCGGCCTGCTGCCGCAGGCGCTGCTCGTCCACGCCGCACTGCTGGCCGCGCTCGTACGCCTCGATCCCGGTGCCGCCGTCGACCAGCTCGCGTTCGCGGCCCGCCTCACCACCGCTGACCCCGAGGCCGCCGCCGACCTCGCCGCGTTCCTCACCCGCGTCCCGGGCGGCGGCACGAGCGTCGGCGCACCCGTCGCGGTGTGAGCCGAGGCGGCCGGCCGCGGGAACGCACTGGGTAAATCCGCTCCCCTGTCACCGCGCTTCCCCTGGTGGATGTCACCGCCCGAGCGGTCGGCGGCGGCTGGCTGACCAGCGGTCTGGCGGATGGCCGGACCGTCGCGCCGGCATGAGGGGGGCCGTACCCGCGGGCGCCGGGGCTCGTCAGGCCGGTGCACAGGTACCCGGCACAGCCGCGTAGCCGCCGTCGACGTCGCGCTCTGCCGGAGCGCCGGCATCGACGCACTGCCCGCCGGCTGGACCGAAACCGGCCGGGACCAGCCGCGCATGGTCGGGGAAGGCCCGCGCTCACCACTCGCTGTTCTCCGGCGACGACGTGACAATTGGTCTACACCTTGACGCGGGTGAGGCGCCCGAGTCCCATGGGAGGCAATGTTCGTCCGCTCGGTGCCACAGGTTCCATCGGTCCCGTCTCCCACCTCGAAGGGTCGCTTGTGAGACTGCACAGAACCGCTCCCCGCACCTCCCCCTTCGCCCCGCCGCGCTCCCGCGCCCTGTCCGGTACGGCGCCCCGGCTCGCCGGATCGCTGCTGCTCGTCCTCGCGGCCGGCGCATCCGCCCTCGGGGCCGCCGGTTCCGTCCAGGCCCAGCCGGGGCCCCGCGGCACTGCGGTGCGGCCGCTCGGCCAGATCGTGCCCGCGCCCGCGCAGGTGTCCCCGGCGGGCGGACCGTTCACCCTGACGCCTTCCGCGCGCATCCGTGTCGAGGGGGACGCGCGCGGGACCCGCCAGGTCGGCACGTACCTGGCCGGACTGCTGCGCCCCTCCACCGGCTACGCCCTGCCGGTCGTCGAGGACCGCGGACACGGCACGAAGGGCGGGCACGACATCCGGCTCGCCCTCACCCCCGCGAGCGGCGGCCTCGGCACCGAGGGCTACCGCCTCGACTCCGGCCCGGACGGCGTCACCCTCACCGCGCGTACCTCCGCGGGCCTCTTCCACGGCGTCCAGACGCTGCGCCAGCTGCTGCCGGCCCCGGTCGAGAAGCGCACCCGGCAGAGCGGTCCCTGGCAGATCGCGGGCGGCAGCATCACGGACGTGCCGCGCTACGCCTATCGCGGCGCGATGCTCGATGTGTCACGGCACTTCTTCACCGCCGCGCAGGTCGAGAAGTACATCGACCAGCTCGCACTCTACAAGATCAACGAACTGCATCTGCACCTGTCCGACGACCAGGGCTGGCGGATCGCCATCGCCTCGTGGCCCCGGCTGGCGCCCTACGGCGGGTCCACCGAGGTCGGCGGCGGCACGGGCGGCTACTACACCAAGGCGCAGTACGCGCAGATCGTCGCGTACGCCGCGTCCCGCCACCTGGAGGTCGTACCGGAGATCGACATGCCCTCCCACACCAACGCGGCGCTCGCCTCGTACGCGCGGCTCAACTGCGACGGTGTCGCGCCGCCCCTCTACACCGGCACGGAGGTCGGCTTCAGCTCGCTGTGCGTGCCGAAGGACGTGACGTACGCCTTCGTCGACGACGTGATCCGGGAACTGGCCGCGATCACACCGGGCCGCTATCTGCACATCGGCGGCGACGAGGCGCAGTCCACCAGCCAGGCGGACTACGTGTCGTTCATGAACCGTGCGCAGGCCGTCGTCCAGAAGTACGGCAAGACCGTGATGGGCTGGCACCAGATCACCTCGGCGAGGCCGGTTGCGGGCGCGGTGGCCGAATACTGGGGTTACGACGACACGGGCGCGGCGGAGCGCGCCCAGGTCGCCGCGGCGGCGAAGAACGGCACCAGGATCGTGCTGGCGCCCGCCGACCGCTCGTACCTCGACATGAAGTACGACGAGAACACCGAACTCGGCCAGGACTGGGCGGGCACGGTGGAGGTGAACCGCTCCTACGACTGGGACCCGGGTACGTACCTCGCCGGCGCCGGGGTGCCGTCGAGCGCGGTGATCGGCGTCGAGGCGCCGCTGTGGACGGAGACGATCGTCACCAACGACGACATCGAGGCCATGGCCTTCCCCCGGCTGCCGGGCATCGCGGAGCTCGGCTGGTCCCCCGAGTCCACGCACGACTGGAACACGTACAAGGTGCGCCTGGCAGCCCAGGGACCCAGGCTGACGGCCCTGGGGGTCGACTTCTACCACTCGCCGCTGGTCGACTGGCCCGCGGACACGTGACGTCGCGGCGGCGGCCGGTGGGAATCGCGCACCGGCCGCCGTCCGGACTGCCGGTGCGGGTACCGGACCGTCGCCAGGGTCTCCAGGCCCGAGGCCTTCGCGCTGGCTCGGGGGGCCTGGAACACGGCCCGGACGTCGACCTCGTCCACACCCGCGGCGGCCGTGGGGAGCCAGGGGCCGGGCCCGATGTGCCGCGCGCCTACCTGTCGCCCGGCGCTGCGTCTGCTCCGCGCCGACGGTCTCCCGCACCGCCGCGGTCCGGCGGAGGCGCTCCGACCCGGCACTCTCGCGGTGCGGCAGGACGGCCTCAGCGGAAGAGCGCGGCCAGTTCCGTCCGTGACCGCACGCTCAGTCTGCTGAACACGTTCCGCAGATGGTATTCCACCGTGCGGGAGCTGAGAACGAGGAGTTCGGCGATCTCCTGGTTCGTCGCGCCCTGCGCGACCAGCTCGGAGATGCGGATCTGCTGCGCGGTGAGCTGCCGCCCGACCGGCTGGACGGCGGGGCCCGCCCGGTCCCCGGCCGCGCGCAGTTCGGCGGCGGCCCGCGCCGCCCAGGGCAGCGCCTCACACTGCTGGAAGATCGCCAGCGCGTCCCGCAGCAGGCCGCGCGCCGCGCGCGGCCTGCGGGCCCGCCGGAGCCGATTGGCGTAGAACAGCTCGGTCTTGGCCATCTCCAACGCCGCGTCGTCGTCGCGGTGCAGGCGCAACGCCTCCGTGAAATGCTCCTCCGCCGACAGCTCGTCCTCAGCGAGCAGTCCGTGGCAGCGGTGCGCCAGCGCCAGCCGGCTCGGCGCGGCGCTGCTGACCGCCCAGCTCTCGAAGCCGCGCAGCGCCGTGACCGCCTCGTCCCGCCGCCCGCAGCGGACCGCCGCCTCGACGAAGTGCGGGGCGGCCATCCCCCGGATCGCCAGATTCGTCTGGCCCGTGCCCGTCGACATGTGGCTGAAACGGGCCAGCGCGTCGGCCGGCCGGTCCTCCACCAGGTCCAGGCACGCCGAAGCCCAGCAGTTGAACGCGCCGGGCCGGCCCAGCTCGCGCGCCGCGACCTCGTGCGCCGCCGTGCCCAGCCGCAGCGACACGGTCGCCCGGTCGCCCTGGAGCGCCGCCAGCAGCGCCAGGAGGGAGAGGTGGTCCACCGCGAGATTACGCTGCCCCGTGGACCGCGCCAGCCGCAGCCCTTCCAAGGCGGCGGCCTCGGCCGCCGCGTGCCGGTCAAGCATCAGCGCGGACAGCGCCTGGTAGACCAGCGCGGCCGGCACCAAGGCGTGCGCGCCCAGCTCACCGGCGCCGTGCACCGCCGAGGCGGCCAGCGTGTGCGCGTGCCGCAAGTCACCGAGGGTGTACGCGGCTTGGCTGGCCCAGATCTCCGGCTCCGGGCCCCCGGCCGTCCCGGCGAGCCGCACCACCCGGCCCAGCGCGCGGTTCGCCTCCTCGTGGTGGCCGCGGAACGTCGCCGACATCCCGGCGAAGTGCTCGAGGACCAGGCGCAGTGCCGGCGGGTCGTCGTCCCGCCTCAGCCGCCGGGCCCGGTCCGCAAGGGCGAAGTACCCGGTGAAGTCGCCGGCCACATAGGTCGCTTCGCCCGCGAGCATCAACGCCCTGGCCAGTGTCTCCCGCTGGTCAGCGGGAATGAGCTCGACGGCCCGCGCCAGATGGCGGCCGGCGAGCGCGGGCACGGCGGAGCGCAGCTCGATCTCACCCTGGACCAGCTTGCGCAGCCCCCGGGTCGCCGCCGAACCGCAGTGCGGCGGCACCCGATCGAGCAACCAGCACGCCCGGCGGACACCGCCGGCCGCGAGCCGGTCGGCCGCCGCGGTGACCAGCCAGCGGGCCTGTACCCGCGGCTGCGCGATGAAGTCGGCGCCCTGCTCCAGGACGGTGGCGGCTTCGGTGGGCTCACCCGCCCGTACGGTCCCGGCCGCGGACTCCAGCTCGGCGACCAGCTCCGGCCACGGCCCCTCGGCTGCCGCAAGGCGGTGCAGTGCCTGACGCGGCCGGGAGATACCGCACCCGGCGAGCGCGGCCAGCGCCCGATGCGCCGCCAACTGCTCCGCCCATGGAACCTCGGCGGCCAGCACGGACCGCAACAGCCGTCCCGGGACGCGGACTCGGCCGCTCCCGGTCTCCACCAGGCTTGCCGACCGTGCCTCTTCGAGCGCCGCGTCGACCGATTCCCGGGGCTGTCCGTACCGTACCGCCGCTGCCGACAGCGCACCGGTGGGAAGCGGTCCGCCCGCCAGCGTCAGCGCCACCACCGCGCGCGCCCCGGGCGAGAGCCCGGCGAGCCGTCGTCGGCAGCGGGTCCGTAGCCGGCTCACGGGCGCCGGAAGGTACGGGCCGGGCTGCTGCCGAGCCTCCGCCGCCTGCGCCAGCTCCACCAGCGCCAGCGGACTGCCGGCCGCCAGGTCGACGATCTCGTCGGCCGGTCCGGTGCCGGGCGGCCCACAGCCCAGACCGGCCACCAACCGGCCGGCCGCGTCCGGGGCCAGCGGCCGAAGGCCCAGCACCGGGACGCCGTCCAGCGCCACGTCGGCCCGGGAATCCGGATCCGCCGCGATCACCAGGGCCGCCGGCAGTTCGGCCAGCCGGCGGGCCACGAAACCCAGGGCGCGCAGCGACGTCTCGTCCAGCCAGTGAGCGTCGTCCACACACCACAGTTGCGGCCGCACCCGCGCGGCCGACGCCAGCAGCCGCAGCAGCGCGACCCCCAACCGCAGTTCCCCGGCCGCGGGCGCCGCTCCGGCCAGCACCTCCTCCAGCACCCTGCCCTGCGCGCCGGGCAGTGCGCGTACCGCGCCGGCCAGCGGCACCAGCAGGCGGTGCAGCCCGGCCGCCTGGACCTCGGCCTCCGGGGCGGCGCCGGCGATCCGCCGCACGCCGAAGCCGGAGACATCCGCGGCCACCGCGTCCAGCAGCGCCGAGCGACCCATGCCGGACTCCGCCAGCACGGCCACCGCGCCACCCCGCCCGATGCGTGCGCCGGCCAGGACGGCGGCGATCTCGGCCCGCTCGTGGTCACGTCCGTACAGCGGACCCGGCGATGGAACGCAGGAGTCCTGCCGAGGATCCATGACATCAGTGTTACGCGTGAGTAGCGACAAAAGGAAGAGCGCCGCGAGCACTCCGGCCGCTCCCGCTCCCGACCCGAGGCAGCAGCGGTTGCCGCCGGGAGAGGACCGGTGATTACACCGGTCCTCTCCCGGCGGCAGTCCCCGACACTCCGAACGTTCCCCCGACCACAGTTCAGGGGGCACCCGAGACAGAGGAGTCTTCATGCGACGGATTTCCGCCGTCCTCGTGGCGCTGCTCGCCGCGATCGGCCTGGCCGTCTTCGCCCAGCCCGCCCCGGCCGGCGCCGCCACCGCCCACACTCCGGTGGTCTTCGTACACGGTTTCAGCGGCAGCGCGAGCAACTGGACGACCGCCGAGGCCGTCTTTGCCGGCAAGGGGTACACGGGCAACGAGCTCTACGCGTTCCAGTACGACTGGACGCAGTCCAACAAGAGCAGCGCGGCGAGCCTGGCCGCCTACGTCCAGCAGGTGCTGGCCAAGACGGGTGCCCAGCAAGTCGACATCGTCAACCACTCGATGGGCGGCCTGGTCAGCGACTGGTACGTCAAACAGCTCGGCGGCCAGCCGTACGTCCGGCACCTCGCCTCCATCGCCGGCGCCAACCACGGCACCACCTTCGCCGGCGCCTGCCTGGTCGACACCTCGTGCGTGGAGATGTATCCCGGTTCGGCCTTCCTGAGCACGCTCAACGCCGGGGACGAGACGCCCGGCGCCACCAAGTACGCGACCTGGTACTCGCCGTGCGACGGCGTCATCCTGCCGTACACCAGCACCGAACTGAGCGGCGCGACCAACAATCTCGTGGCCTGCCAGACCCACATCGGCTACCTCACCGACACGGTCACCCTGGGCGCGGTGGCGAACTTCCTCGCAAGCTGACCCCCTGACCCCCTGACCCCCTGAC
>NZ_JAJSYW010000112.1:0-22367 GCF_036815005.1 Streptomyces sp. IBSBF 2435
GGGCGGGTCAGGAGGGCTGGGGGTGGCCGGCATCGCCTTCTATGACGGTGCGTTCGATCTGGCCGTGGTCGGTTTCCTCGACGATGGTGACATCCACCGTGCCGTCGCCGGTGGTGTCGAACTGGTAGAGGTCTGGCGTGCCGTCGCCTGTGGTGTCGCTCATCCATACGTCGAGCTTTCCGTCACCGTTGGTGTCGGCGCTGAGGATCAGGTGTTCTTCGACGGGGGCTTCAGTCGTCTCGTGAGTCATGGCTGCCGCGTGCCCCTGCCGGAGGTCGGCAAACTACCGTCCGGTGGCCGTACGGGTATAGCGGGAGGCCCAACGAGTATGTGTCGCGCGTAGTTTCGGGCCGAATCATGGGTGCATGTCCGCCGCCGCACGCCACCGGTGGCACGCGTCCTCGGGAGGTCCAGTGATGAGCACCGCTGCAGACGTTCGGCCCGGGGCGCGACGATGACGCCGGCGGGCGCGGGCGTCCGCGTCGCCACGGCGGGCGGTGTCGTGGAGGGGCGCCGGGACGGCGAGGTCGTCGGCTTCCTCGGGATCCCCTTCGGCGCCGCCCCGGTCGGGCCGGGCCGTTTCGCGGCGCCCCGGCCCGCACCCGGGTGGACGGGAGTGCGTGACGCGAGCCGGCCGGGGCCTGCCGCGCCCCAGGCGCCGGGGCGGCTCGACCATGCCATCGGGCCGCTGGGGATGCCGCAGGACGAGGACTGCCTGACGCTGAACGTGTGGACGCCCGCTGCGGACCGCTCCGCCCGCCCGGTGGTGGTCTTCCTCCACGGCGGCGGCTTCACCAGCGGCTCCGGCGGGATGGACCGCTACAACCTCGCCGATTTCGCCGCCGCGGGCGACCTGGTGGCGGTGAGCGCCAACTACCGGCTCGGCGCGCTGGGATACCTCTACCTGGGCGAGGCGGGGGTCGCGAACGCCGGGCTGCTCGACCAGATCGCCGCGCTGCGCTGGGTCCGCGAGCACGCCGCGGCCTTCGGCGGCGACCCGGAGCGGATCACGGTGCTGGGCCAGTCCGCGGGTGCCCAGTCGATCATCGCGCTGATGGCGGCGCCCGCCGCGGCGGGCCTCTTCCAGCGGGCCGTCCTGCAGAGTCCGCCGCTCGGCATGCGCCCGCTGACCACCGATCAGGCCGCCGGGACCGCCGAGCGCTTCGTGCACGTCCTGGAGCAGAGCGGCGGCGGCGCGGACCTGCGCGAACGGCCTGCCCAGGACTTCCTGGACGCCCAGGACGTACTGGCCAGGGCCGGTGGCCGCCTGCTGGACCTGTCGCCGCCGCTGCAACTCGTCGCCGACGGCGAGTGGGTCCAGGAGGACCTGACGGCCGCGGTCGCGGCAGCCCCGCCGGCAGTGGACGTCCTGCTGGGCTGGAACAGGGACGAGGTCGACGCCTTCTACACACCCGACCCGCGCCTGCGCCAGCTGACGCACGAGCAGGTCGCCGGGGCAGCCCGCAAGGTGTACGGCGACGCGGCGGCGGAGGCGGCGATCGCCGCACAACTGGCGAGGCACCCTGAGGCGACCCCGGGGCAGCTCGCCTCCGCCCTGACGACCGAGCACTTCCTGGCGGGACCCACCGCCCGCCTCGCGGCGCGCCTCGCCGACGCCGGTGGGCGGGTCTTCGTCTACCGCTTCGACTGGCACCCGGAGGGCAACCTGCTGCGCGCCTGCCACTGCCTGGAACTGCCGTTCGTCTTCGGCAATACCGCGGCCTGGAAGATCGCCCCCATGATGGAGGGTGCCCGGCCCGGCCAGGTCGCCGAGTTGGTCCGCGTGGTCCGGGGGGCGTGGATCGCGTTCGCCCACACCGGCAGCCCCCAGCACGCCGGGCTCCCCGACTGGCCCGCCCACCGTCCCGGGCAGCCGGCCCTGCTCCACCTCGCCGAGCAGCCCCGGCTGTCGCAGGGCCGCGACTCCTGAAGCCTTCCGCCCCGATTCCCGAGGTCCCTGCGCCCCCGGCCCCTGGGCCTGCGCGCCCCGGTTCCCGAGCCTCCGCGAAGGCACCCCCGACGCGCTACTTCCGGGTGCGGATCAGCAGGTAGAGGAAGTACGGGGCGCCGATGACGGCCGTCATCAGGCCCGCGCCGAGCTGGGCGGGGGCGATCACGGTACGGCCGAGCAGGTCCGCGGCGCAGACGAGCGCGGCTCCGAGCAGTATCGCGACGGGGATGACCCGTACGTGCCGGCGTCCGGCGAGTGCGCGGGCCGCGTGCGGGGCGACGAGTCCCACGAAGCCGATCGTCCCGGCGGCGGCGACGGCGGTGGCGCTGAGTAGGACGCTCGTCGCCAGCAGGCCCAGGCGCGCGCGGGACAGCCGCATCCCGAGCAGCCTCGGGGTGTCCTCGTCCAGGCTGACGAGGTCGAGTTCGCCGCGCCGGGCGACCGCCACGGCGGTGCCCACCGCGAGCACGGCCGCGACGGGCAGCAGGTCGGGCATCGTCCGCCCGTAGGTCGAGCCCGACAGCCAGGTGAGGGCCTTCGTCGCGTTGAACGGGTCGGTGAGGACGATGAGCAGGCTGATGAGCGCCGTTGTCCCGGCGGACGCGCCGATACCGACCAGGACGAGCCGGTTGTGCTGGAACCCGCCGCGCGCGGCGAGCCCGAAGACGATCGCGGCGGTGGCCGAGGCGCCCGCGAAGGCGGCGCCCGCGATGCTCCAGGATCCGGCGGCGGGGACGGTGGTGACGAGCAGCACCGCGCCGAGGCCGGCCCCGCCGGACACGCCCAGGACGCCGGGTTCCGCGAGCGCGTTGCGGGTGACTGCCTGCACGAGCGTGCCGGCCAGCGCGAGCGCGGCGCCCGCGAGGAGCGCGGCGAGCACCCGGGGCACCCGGGTGTCCAGGACGAAGGTGACGACGTGGTCGCCCCGGCCGAGGGCCCAGTTCACCACGTCGCCGAGCAGCAGCTTGGTGTCGCCGAGGAGCACTGCCGCGATCACCACGCCGACGAGTACGACGACGAGCACGGCGAGGGCCGTGAGGTAGGCCGCCCGGCTCGGGATGCGCAGCCGCTCGGGCGCGGGCGACGCGCCGGAGTCGCGGGTGCGCAGCGCCATGGCGACGAGGAACACCGCGCCGGTCAGGCTGGTGACGACTCCGGTGGGCACCGCGACCGCGGACTCGGAACTCACCGACGCCCGCAGCAGGACGTCGGAGCCGAGGACGAGCGCCGCACCGGCGAGGCCGGCGACCGGTACCGCCGTCCGCGCCCGGAGCAGCCCGCGGAACCGTCCCGCCAGCGGGCGGACGAGTGCGGGTGCGCACAGCCCGACGAAGCCGATCGGTCCCGCCAGCGTCACCGCCGCGGCGGACAGCAGCGCCGCGAGGACGACGACCGTGGTCCGGGTGCCCCTGACCGGGACGCCGAGCCCGCGGGCCGCGTCGTCGCCGAGGGCGAGGGCGTCGATCCGGCGGGCGGCGAGCAGGAGTCCCGCGAGGCCCGCGAGGGCGATCGGGCCCATCTGGAGCACGCCGTCGAAGCCGTTCTGGCTGATGCTGCCCTGACTCCACTGGTAGAGCCCGTTCGTCCGCTCGGGGAACAGCAGGAGCAGCGCGTCGGTGACGGAGCCGAGCCCGAGCGCGAGCGCGCTGCCGGCGAGGACGAGCCGTACGGTCCCGGCGCCGAGGCCCGAGAGACCGAGCACGACGGCCGCCGCGGCCAGCGCGCCGGCGAAGGCCACTCCTGAGGAGGCCAGCAGCGGGAACGACAGGCCCGTCGCGCCGAGCACGCCGAGCGCCAGGTAGGAGCCGGCGTTCACCGCGAGGGTGTCGGGCGAGGCCAGCACATTGCGGCTCACCGCTTGCAGGGCGGCGCCCGCGGCGCCCAGCGCGACTCCCACGAGGACGCCGGCGACCATCCTCGGCAGCCGTGAGGCGACGACGACGGAGGCGTCCGCCTGGTCGGCGCGGCCGGTGAGCGCCTTCCACACCTGGCTCGCGCCGACGGCGGCCGTGCCCTGCGTGATGTCGATGACGGCGAGGGCCGCGACGAGGAGCACGAGCGCGGCGGTCACCGCGGCCGCGCCCGCCGTGGCCGTACGGTGGCCGACGGCGGCGGCCGGTGTGGTGGCGGTCATGGCGCTACTTCGTCAGGGCGGCGACGACGGCGTCGGCGTACGCCTCCATGGACGCGGTGCCGCCGAACATCCAGATGCCGTCGGGCAGCCGGTGCACCTGGCCGGCCTTGACGAACGGCAGCGACTTCCAGACGGCGTTCTTGGCGAGGTTGCCGGCGAACGGGTCGCCGTCGACGGCGTTCACGATGTAGGCGAACTGCGCGTCGCCGAGTCCGGTGAGGCCTTCGACGTCGGTGGTGGCCAGGCCGTAGTCCTTGTCGCCCTTGACCGTCCAGGCGTTGGAGAGCCCGAGCCGTTCGTTGACGGCCCCGATGAGCGAGCCGCTGGTGAAGGGGCGTATCGAGACCTGGTTGGACTCGACGTAGCCGTCGCCGAAGGCGTATCTGGCCCCGGCCCTGCCTGCGGCGGCCAGGGCGGCGCGGCCCGCGGTGATCTTCGCGTCGAAGGCCTTCTTGACGGCGGCCGCCTTCGGGGCCGTCCCGGTGGCGGCGGCGATCAGGTCGAGGTTCCCGGTCATCAGGCCGATCTGGTCGGCGGCGTCGGCGGACCGCACTTCGAGGACCGGGGCGACCTTGCGCAGCTGCGTCACCGCCGAGGCGGACAGGTCGGTGGTGGCGATGATCAGGTCGGGGTCGAGGGCCGCGATGGTGTCCATGCTCGGCTCGCCGCGCGTGCCGATGTCCTTGGGGGCGTTCTTCAGCGGGGCCGCGGTGTCCCAGGCCTTGTAGCCCTTCACGTCGGCGACGCCGACGGGGTCGACGCCGAGCGTGACGAGGTCCTCGACGACGTTCCACTCCGTACCGACGACCTTGGTGGCGGGGCCGTCGAGGCTGACCTTCGTACCGGTGGCGTCGGTGAGGGTGATCGGCCCGGGGGTGGTCGTGGCCGACGCGGCGGCGGGGTCGGCGTCCGCGGTGGAGTGGGTCGTTCCGCAGCCGGTCAGGGCGAGCGCCGCAACGGCGGCGGTGGCGGTGGCTGTTGCGGTGACGTGGCGGAGTCTCATGAGGCGGGGTGGAGCCTTTCGTTCCGTGCGTGGTGGCGGCCGACCGCGCGGGTGCGCAGCCGGCCTGTCGAGGGATCCGTGCCGACGTCGATCCGGATGCCGTAGACGCCGGACAGCCGCTCGGGCGTCAGGACGTCCTCGGGCCGTCCTTCGGCGACGATCCGGCCCTCGTGGAGCAGGGCGACCCGGTCGGCGACGGCCGCCGCCTGGTCGAGGTCGTGGAGCACGACGCCGACCGCGATCCCGTGGTCGTCGGCGAGGTCGCGCACGAGGTCGAGGAGTTCGACCTGGTAGCGCAGGTCCAGATACGTCGTCGGTTCGTCGAGGAGGAGCACACCGGTGTCCTGGGCGAGGCAGCTGGCGAGCCACACCCGCTGGAGCTGGCCGCCGGACAGGTGCTCGACGCCGCGTTCGGCGAAGCGCTCGACGCCGGTCAGGCCGAGCGCCCGGTCGACGGCGGCGGTGCCGCCGGGGTCGGGCCGGCCCCAGCGCCCCCGGTGGGGGTAGCGGCCGAATTCCACGACGTCGCGGACGCTCAGTCCGCCCGGGGTGGGCCGTCCCTGCGTCAGAAGCGCGACGTGCTGGGCGAACTGGCGTGCGGTGAGATCGAAGCCGTCCGCGGCGGCGCCGGCGCCGGCGTCGAGGGTGAGCGTGCCGCGGCGGGCCCGCTGGAGGCGGGCGAGGGTGCGCAGCAGCGTCGACTTGCCGCTGCCGTTGGGCCCGACCAGCGCGGTCACCTCCGCGGGCCGCAGCGAGATCGCGGCATCGTGCACGACATCGACGCCGCCGTACGCCACCGTCATCGCGGCGGCGGACAGTTCATGGCCGCGCGGGCGCGACTCGCCGGCAGCAGCACTCTCTCGAACGCTCATAGCGCTTAGGTTAGCCTACCCTTATCGCGCTGATCAGCGGCCCCCCGCCGACGGGGGCAACACGGCCCCGGCCGTGCGGAGGTGGATCGCTTCCGCACGGCCGGGGCCCGCGCGGGTGCTGCCGGTGGGGGCACCCCCGCGCCCCCACCGGCAGGTCGTCATTTCAGGGCATACGCCCGCGGCACCGTCTGCGTGACGGTGTTGCCCGCATCGTCCCTGGCCGTGGCACGCAGCGAGACGTAGGCCGCGGACCGGGGGGCCTTCACCGTCGATGCCCAGGCGGCGGCCCTGCGGTGGTCCAGGCGCAGGGACGTCCAGGTGGCGCCGTCGTCGTAGGAGACCTGGAGGGTCGCCGCGGTGATCGCGCCGGCCCCCGTGACGCCGGGCAGATGGGACGCGGTCAGGGACAGGTCGGCGGTGCGGTGGGCGCGGCCGTCCAGATCGGTGGGCTGGCCGGTCCAGGAGCCGTCGAGGGGTCCCGGGCGATCACGCGGACCGGGGCGCCGGCCTCGATGACGTGCACGAGCACCTGGTGGCCGATACCGGCGACTGGCCGGCCACCTCGGTGAGCGGTGCGGGCTGCGGCCCGCGGACCGCACCCGGATCGCGTACGAACCCGCCGGGCGCACCGCCCACCCGCGCTTCCTGCGGGCGCTGTTCGGCACGGAGCCGGCGCCGGCCGAGCGGCCGGAGAAGGAGTCGACCGGCGCCGACGCCGGCCTCGCGCCGGTCGCCGCCGCACTGACCCCGGCGCGCTGGCCGCTCAGCCGGCGCGGGCCCGCAAGCCCGCACCGGCGGCCGGAATCGCTCCCCCGGCTATGGCTTGATGCCGACGCCCGCCCACAGGCTGACGTCCGCGTCCGAGACCGCGGGCATCTCGGGGCGGGCGGTCTCCTCGGGGCGCCAGTCGTCGGCGATGGCGATACCCGGGTCGATCAGTTCGAGTCCGTCGAAGAAGCGCTCGACCTCCTCCCGGGAGCGGACCTGGAGCGGTGTGCCGCCGTGCCGGTAGACGCCCTCCACCTCCGCCCACACCTCGGGGGCGAAGTCGGGCGTGCAGTGGCTGATCGCCAGCGCGGAGCCCGACGGCAGCGCCGCCATCAGGCGGGAGACGATGCCGTACGGGTCGCGGTCGTCGGGCACGAAGTGCAGCAGCGCGTTGAGGCTGAGCGCGACCGGCCGGGACAGGTCCAACGTGGCCGTGAGCGCGTCGTCGGACAGGATCGAGTCGGGGTCGGTGACATCGGCCTGGACATACGCGGTGCGGCCGGCCGGGGTGCTGCGCAGCAGTGCGCGGGCGTAGTTGAGCACGATCGGGTCGTGGTCGGCGTACACCACGCGCGCGTCGTCCACGATGGACTGCGCCACCTCGTGGAGGTTCGGCGACGTCGGTATGCCGGTGCCTATGTCCAGCCACTGCCTGATGCCGTAGGAGCGGGCAAGGACGCGGGTGGCCCGGTGCATGAAGTCGCGGTTCTCCGAGGCGCAGGTGAAGACGCCGGGGAAGACGGTCGCCACCTCGTGCGCGGCGTCGCGGTCGGGCCGGTAGTTCGTCCGGCCGCCGAGATAGTAGTCGTACATCCGCGCACTGTGCGGTATGTCCGTACGGATGCCCGCCTGCGCCTCGGACACGGAATCCATGTCGTCGACCGCTGTCTCGTCCACCATGCCCACTACCCCGCCACCGCTCTGGCCCGGGGCCGCGCCCCGGTGATCACCGGTTTCTTCGCTGCCATCATAGGCCGGGCGGCGGCCCGCCCTACACCTCCCCCGCGTTCAACACCCGCACTTTCAGGCCATGTTGATCATTTCGAGCGACTTGGCGTGACTCCGGCCGTTACGCGGGGCGGGGACGGGCCGCACAAACGGGCGCGGGCCGGGCGGGAGCGTGCGGGCGGCTCGGGGAAGGTCAGCGGACCCGGGACTCTTCCTCGTCGTCGTCGTTGTCCTCGCCGGGGATGTAGACGTCGCGGACGTTGACGTTGATCTCCACGACCTCGAGACCGGTCATCCGCTCCACCGCGTTCGCGACGTGGGAGCGGATCTGCTTGGCGGCGTCGGCGATCTCGGTGCCGTAGAGGACCACGATGTCCAGGTCGACGGCGGCCTCCTTCTCGCCGACCTCGACCTTCACCCCGCGGGTGAAGTCCGTGGAGCGCGACACCGTGTCGCGTACGGCGCCCATCGCACGGGAGGCGCCGCCGCCCATGGTGTGGACCCCGTCGACCTCGCGGACCGCGACGCCGGCGATGACCGCCACCACGGAGTCGGCGATGGTGGTCCTGCCGCCGACATCGCGGTGGCGGCCCGACACGGACCTGGGCGCGTTCTCGGTGTTCGCCATGGGAATACCCCTTACCTGGGAAGGGCGGGTCGTCGTACCGCCGGACCTCACGGCTGCGGGCGGCACGGTCGTGGGGCCTCGCGCGGCTTTGCCCTGCAAGCGGGCGTCCGGCGCGGACAGGGAGTCCGGCCCTCTCGTTCCACTGTGCGTCCGCTGTGCCGGGCGCGCCACTTCACCGGGGCGCCGTACCGCCCGGGCGGGCGTGTCCTTGACAGCGGGCGGTGAGACTGGTTCGTTGGCCTGGACCCATGACCGAACGATCGGTCGGCGGTGGGATGCGGAGGGTGGACGCCATGGACCGTGATCCGGACACCGCGGAGCTGGCGGCACTCCAGCTGACCCGGCTGCGGCGGACCCTGCGGCACGCGTACGACAATGTGGCGGTCTACCGGCACAAGTTCGACGCGGCCGGTGTCGGGCCCGAGGACTGCCGGAGCCTGGCGGACCTGGCGCACTTCCCCTTCACCACCAAGGAGGACCTGCGCGAGGCGTATCCGTTCGGGATGTTCGCGGTGCCCAGGGAGCGGGTGCGGCGGCTGCACGCCTCCAGCGGCACCACCGGGCGGCCGACGGTCGTCGGCTACACCGAGGCGGACCTGTCGATGTGGGCCGATGTGGTGGCCCGCTCGATCCGGGCGGCCGGCGGGCGGGCCGGCGACACCGTGCACATCGCGTACGGCTACGGCCTCTTCACCGGCGGCCTGGGCGCGCATTACGGCGCCGAGCGGGCGGGCTGCACGGTCGTACCGGCGTCCGGCGGCATGACGGCGCGGCAGGTGCAGATCATCCAGGACTTCCGGCCGGACATCATCATGGTCACCCCGTCGTACATGCTGACGCTGCTGGACGAGTTCGAGCGGCAGGGCGTCGACCCGCGGGGGACGTCGCTGCGGGTGGGGATGTTCGGCGCGGAGCCGTGGACGGAGCGGATGCGGCAGGAGATCGAGGAGCGCTTCGCCATCGACGCGGTCGACATCTACGGCCTGTCGGAGGTGATCGGCCCCGGGGTGGCGCAGGAGTGCGTGCGGACCAAGGACGGGCTGCACATCTGGGAGGACCACTTCTACCCGGAGGTGGTGGATCCGCTGACCGGCGCGGTGCAGCCGCCGGGGGCCGGCGGGGAGCTGGTGTTCACCTCGCTGACCAAGGAGGCGCTGCCGGTGGTCCGCTACCGCACCCGGGATCTGAGCCGGCTGCTGCCGGGCACCGCGCGGCCCGCCTTCCGGCGGATGGCGAAGGTCACCGGGCGCTGCGACGACATGATCATCCTGCGCGGGGTCAATGTCTTCCCCAGCCAGATCGAGGAGATCGTGCTGCGCGCCCCGGGGGTGGCCCCGCACTTCGCTGTCGAGCTGACCCGGGCCGGCCGCCTCGACCGGATGGCGGTACGCGCCGAGGCCAGGCCCGGCGCCGGCCCCGCGGAGCGGGACGCGGCGGCGGGCGCCATCGCCCGGGGCATCAAGGACCGCGTCGGGGTCAGCGCGGAGGTGACGGTGGTGGACCCGGGCACGCTGGAGCGGTCGGCGGGCAAGCTCCAGCGGGTCAGGGACCTGCGGAGGGTGTGAGCGCCCGGCTCACCCGGGGTCGGCCGGTCCCTCACCGGCCGTGGCGTCCGCGCCCGTGCCGCCCGCGAAGCGCACGGTGGGGTGCGGGTGCATCAGGAAGTCGTGGTGGGAGATGTTCCACGCGTAGGCGCCGGCCAGGGCGAAGACGACCCGGTCGCCGGCGCGGATACCGGGGGCCGGCACCGCTCGGGCCAGGACGTCCTTGGGGGTGCACAGCTGGCCGGCGAGGGTGACAGGGCCGGGGCCGCCCTCGGGGCGGGGCCAGGGGTGCGGCCAGTCGGGTACGGGCAGGACGGCGCAGGGCTGGTCGTGGCCGCGGGCCGCGGGGGTGCGCAGATGGTGGGTGCCGCCGCGGACGACGGCGAATTCCTCGCCGTGGCTGCGCTTCACGTCGAGCACCTCGGTGGCGTACCAGCCGCAGTACGCGGTCAGCGCGCGGCCGGGCTCGATGCGCAGCGCCACTCCGGGGTGGGCGCTCGCGACACGGCCCAGGGCCGTGCCGTATCCGGCCCAGTCGAAGCGGGCGGCGGGATCGGCGTAGTCGACGTGCATGCCGCCGCCGACGTTCAGCTCGCGCAGGGCGACGCCGCGCCGCCGCGCCAGCGCGGCCGACCAGTCCGCCACGGCAGCGGCGACGGCGGCCAGTTCCGGCGCGGCCAGGCCGCTGGCGAGGTGCGCGTGCACCCCGGCGAATTCCAGCCCCGGGCACGACCCGTCGGTGAGCATCCGTACGGCCGCGTCGGCTTCGCCCGGGTCGAGCCCGAAGGGTGAGGGGCGTCCTCCCATGGCCAGCGCCCCGCCGGCCAGGAGTCCCGGGGGGACGGCCAGGTTGAAGCGCAGCAGCACCCGGACCGGCCCGGTCCGCGCAGGCCGGCCGGCCGCGAGGTGGGCGAGGACGCGCAGTTCGTGCGCGCTCTCGACGTGGAGGCGCCGCACCCCGCGGTCCAGGGCGCCGGCGATCTCGGCGGGGGTCTTGCCGGGGCCGCCGAAGGCCAGCGGGTGTCCCGGCACCGCCTCGGCCACATGGGCGAGTTCGCCGCCCGAGGCGACCTCGAAGCCGTCGGTGTGCGGGGCGAGGGCGGCCAGGATCCGCGGCTCGGGGTTGGCCTTGGCCGCGTAGTACAGCTCCACCCGGGGCGGCAGGGCGGCGCGGACGGCCGCCGCGTGGGTGGCCAGCGCGGTGAGGTCGTAGATGTAGGCGGGCAGTTCGGCGGCCGGCAGGGACAGGGCGGCGTCGCGCACACGCGGCCCGGGGGCGGTCACCATGCGGCGCCGCCTCGCCGGTCCCGGCCGCCCGGGCAGGGCACCGGCGGGCCCGCGGCCGGCTCCTTCGCCGTCCGCGCGGGCCGGTCGCCCGGAGCCGGCCGGGGGGCCAGCGGTGACGGCAGCCGGACGTACGCCGCCTGCCGGTCCGCCGCGCGCTCCCAGCGGGTGAGCAGGTTGGCCTTGGCCGGCAGCGGCTCGCCCGCGAGCAGCGCGTCGAGCCGGGGCTGGCGGCCGTGCCGGACGCCGTAGTCGGCCAGGACGCGGCGCACCGCGGCCCACAGCGCCCGCTCGGTGCCCGGGGACAGGTCGGCGAGCGCGGCCAGCATCTCGCCGATGTTGTTGACGAACAGGCAGTAGGCGAGCCGCGTCCAGCCCTGGTCGGCGTCATAGGTGAGCGGGTCCGCGATGTGCTCGGGCAGTCCGGCCAGCGCGGCCCGGTGGCGCTCCGGCAGCAGCTTGGTGCCCTCCAGGTCGCGGAAGAGGACCTGGAGCGGCAGCCCGTCCTCGCCGACGCACACCAGGACGTTCTGCAGATGGGGTTCGAGCACCACCCCGTGGTCGAAGTACGCGGCCAGCACGGGCGGCACGAGCAGCCCGAGATAGGACCGCCACCAGCGCAGCACCGCGTCGGGTCCGGCTCCGCCGGGCAGCAGGCGGGAGATGTGCGCGGGTCCTGTGGGGTACTCGTCGGCGACGGCGGCGGCCAGCAGCGCGGTGGCGTCCGGCCGCGTGCGGCGCCCCAGGCCCTCCCGGACGATCACCCCGAAGCCCTCCAGCAGGTCCACATCGGCTTCACCGCCGGGGCCGGGCAGCGCCAGGCTGCGGTACGCCGGCTCCCGCAGGACCGCGCTGCCGGGGAAGCGCGCGGCGAGGTCGGCGGCCATCGGGGCGAGCAGCCGGGTCAGGGCGACCGCGCCGGACAGCTCGTAGAAGGCGTTCTTGCGCAGGCAGTTGGTGATCCGCACGTTCAGGCTGAACTTCAGGAAGTGCTCGCCGTCGTAGAGGCTGCGCACCGAAGCGGTGGCCGCGAAGTGGGTGCCGCTGGCGCCGAGGTCGCGTACGTCGCCGCTGCGCAGGGCTGCCACCAGCGCCGGGCTCCGCCGCAGCAGGTCGTACTGCCAGGGGTGCACGGGCAGCAGCCGGTAGCCGGCGGGCGCCCGGCCCAGCCTGTCCAGGGGCGCGGTCGCCCCGGGTTCCGCGTGCTCCTCGACGACCAGCGCGTCACGGACCGCCAGCAGGCGCACCGGGAAGACAGCGGCGGCCTCCGGCGCGTACGTCCGCCAGGCCGCACGGCCGGTGTCGCGGGCCTTGGGGGCGGGGTGGAAGCGGTGGCCGAAGACCAGGGACCGTTCCGAGGCCAGGTAGAAGGCGCGCGGGTCGGCGCCGCGGCGGGGCCGTGGCAGGGCGAGCGCGGCGGTGACGCCCTGGTGGCTGGCGGCGACCTGGGCGACGAATTCGTCGTTGGCCAGACCGGTGCGCGCGGCCAGTTCCGCGCGGATGTGCTCGGCGACCTGGCGCCAGCCGATCGGCGACCACCCGCCGGCCGCGTCCTGCGAGACAGGGCCGGTGAAGCGGTGCGCGCCCAGCAGCGAGGTGCGCCGGATCGCGACCCGGAGCCGTGTCCCGTTGTGCGGCAGCCGCAGGACGAGGTGGCCGCGGGTCACCACGGCCGACTGCTCGGGGCCGGCGACCTCGCGCAGCAGGCAGTTGAGGAGGGTGTGGGCCACCGCGTCGTCGGGTGAGGGCAGATCGCGGGCGGCGGTGGCGGAGGGGGCGGACGGGACGCAGGACCAGGTCATCAGTGCTCGCGCAGAAGGTAGTTGGGGCCGGTCGTGTAGTGCTTGTTGATGTCGGAGGCGCCCGAGCGGCGCTTGGTCAGCAGGGTGCCCGCGGTCACCATCGCCTTGACCGGCAGCCGGTCGGCTTCGAGCACCGCGGCGCGCAGCGCCGCTCCGGGTCCGCCGGGAGAGTCGCCGAGCCGCGCCACCGCCTGGGCGAGGCGGTCGCGGACCAGCCCCAGCAGCCGGGGCAGCGGAGCGCGGCCGGGACCGGACAGCGCTACGGCCAGCGACCCCGCGCACAGGTGGACGGTGATGGTGGTGAAGAGCGCCAGCAGCGGGCCGTCGCCGTCCACGACGATCCGCGGGTCGTCGAAGCCGGCGGGTCCCGGGGCGCCGGGACCCAGGGCGGCGGCGAGCCGGTGCCGGTTGATCCGCAGCCCGTCGTCGTCCTTGAACAGCAGGCGGACCCGGGGGCTGCCGGCACTGCCGTCCAGTACCAGCGAGACGTTCTGCTGGTGGGATTCCAGGGCGATGCCGTAGCCGAACAGGGTGGCCTGCCAGTCGAGGAGCAGGGTGAGGGCCGCGTCCAGCAGCGCCACCGGATCACCGCCCGTCCAGCGGTCGGCGAGGTGGTCGGCCACGAGCCGCCCGTCGGGCGCGGCGGCGGGCAGCGCCGCCAGCGGCAGTACGGTGCAGTCGTCCAGCCCGGCGGGCTGCCGCCGTACGAGCACGGCGATCAGCTCATGGCCGGTGTGCGCCCAGCGGGTCTCGTCGCTGTGCAGGACGAGCCCCTGGAAGCGCGGCTCGCGGTCCGTCACCGCGGCCAGCAGCCGCTGGGCGGCGGCCCCGTCCACGAGCGTGCCGGGTTTGATGGTGCGCCGGTTGAGCAGGCCCAGCGTGGAGGTGGCCAGCGGCAGCTTCAGGTGGACGCCGGGGTGCGCGGGCAGCGCCACCGTCCGGGTGGACAGGGTGGGCTCCGCCGTCAGGAAGGGGCGGGCGGCGAGCACCGCGTCCTCGGCCAGGCCGGCGGTGCGCAGGGCCTGTTGCAGCGGGCCGGCGGCGGTCAGCGGGTGCACGGGCAGGGCGACATGGCTGCCGTCGAGCCCGGTGAGCCCGAGGTCGGAGGGCGCGGGCCAGAAGGCGGTGAGCGGTTCGCCGGCGGGTTCGCCGGCCGATCCGAGCGCCGGTACGCCCGCCGTGCCACGCTCCGGTACGCCCTCTGCTACGCCCGCAGCCGGGGCGCTCAGCGTGAGCGAGGTGCGCGGCACGGCGAGCCAGCGCAGGGGGAAGCGGGGCGCGAACTCGGGTGCGAACCGCAGGAGTTGGCCGGCGCTCCAGGCGGTACGGGCGGCGGACGTGGGATAGAGCGGGTGTCCGCGGCGGGCGGCGAGGGTGTCGAACGCCAGGGACGCGGCCTGGCCCCGCCAGGCGGCCGGATCGGGGCCGTGGCGGGCGGTCAGCCTGGCCATCGCCTCCACACGGGTGGCGTCCTGGAGCCGCAGCGAGCGCAGCGCGTCGTCGTACTCGGCCGCGAACGCCTCGAAGCCGGCCGCGTCCTCGGGCGCGGCGAACCGGGCCAGGGCGGCGAGGACGTCCTCGCCGCTCGTCAGCTCCCGGCCGCCGCGGCCGGCGGGCACGGTCCCGTCGGCCGCGGCGAGTGGCGCCGGTTCGGCGCGCAGCAGCGGCAGCCGGGCCGCGTACTCGCTCTGGAAGCCGTCCTCGCCGACCGGCAGCAGCAGGGCCTCCTCCCCCGGGCCGCCGAGCCGCAGCCAGCGGCCGTCCGGGCGGTCCTCGGCGGTGGTACGGGTGCGCAGCCCGCAGACGTCCTCGCGGAGCAGTGTGCTCAGCACCCGCAGCAGCAGTTCGCCCTCCACGGTGTCGGCCGCGCCGGGCGGCTGGGCGGCCCGGTCCCGCGGGCCGGCCGGCGTCACGCGGTGATCTCCCACTTCCGGGAGGCCACGAAGGCGTCCACGGCGTGGTCCACGGTCTCCTGGTCGGCGCCGATGCCCCGCACCACGCCCAGCAGATCGCGGTTGGTGTGGTGCAGCGGCCGGCGGCTGCCGACGGCCCGCAGCGGCCGGTAGGCCAGCCGTACCCCGCCGAGGTCCAGGTCCTCGGGGTCGGGAGCGGCGGTCAGCGTGCCGCCTTCGCGGGCGTACGGGTAGGCGAGGCATGCCGCCCGTCCGGACGGCGCGGGCCACGGGTCGGGCGGCAGCGGCTCGCCCAGATGGACGCGCAGGATCAGCTCGAACAGCGGCACCCCGAGCAGGTCGGCCAGCAGCAGGTCGCACTGGTCGCCGATGGCCCGGTAGTTCACCTCGACGAGCCGGGCCCGGCCGCGGTCCACGACGAATTCGGTGTGGCAGGCGCCGAAACCCACCCCGAGGGCGTCGAGCTGTGCCAGCACCTGGTCCACGACGGGCCCGGACCGGTCGGGGTCCCAGGTCAGCCGCTCCTCGATGAAGTACGGGGGCGGGGACAGCCGGGTGCGGAAGCCGCCCAGCACCCGGCGGGCGGCGCCGTCCCCGAGCGTCTCCAGGGTGCGCAGCCCGCCGGGCAGGAATTCCTCGACGACCAGGGCGGCGTCCGGGCGGCGGGACCTGATCTGCGCGCAGCGGGCCACCAGCTCCGCCCGGTCCCCGACCAGGACGACGTCCTCGCTGGCCACTCCCTCCCGAGGTTTGACCACGCAGGGGTAGCCGATGTCCTGCCCGTCCAGGGCGCTGCCGGGATCGTGTCCCGCGGGCACTTCGGCGGCGCGTACCGCGGTATCGGCGGGCAGGCCGGACGCGGCGAGGCGCCGGCGCATCTCGGCCTTGTCCTTCGTCCGCAGCGCCGCCCGCCAGTCCTTGGCCGGCCGGCCGAAGTACCCGGCGGCCAGTGCCGTCTGGACCTGGAGATGGTCGCTGTTGCTGAAGACCGCGTCGGGCCGCCGGTGGGCCGAGATCCGGGCCACCACCGCCCGGAAGTCGTGGACCTGGCACTCCAGCACCTCGACGCCCTCGTACGCGTCCGGCGCGGCGGCGCGGTGTGCCGCGGGCTGGTCGGTGAGCACGGTGACGGTCAGGCCGAGGCGACGCGCGGCGGGCAGGAACCCCTCGGTGACCGAGTCGGTCGGGTTCACGGCCAGCAGGTACATCTGCACAGGAGATCAGCTTCCGCGCGGAGGAGACGGACCGGCCCGGTCCGTCAGGGGCGGGCGGCCCACAGCCCGACGAGCCTAGGTTAGGCATGCCTAATGTTGTCAATTCACCTCTCGGCGAGTTGAGTTGCCGGCGCGTCAAGATCGTGATTAGGCTAGCCTTACTTTATTTTCAGAATGCTGCGGGGAGCGTCCGTGAGTCTGGTCCTGGCCTACCGGCGGCTGGCCGCGCTCTGCCCCGTGCTCGGCCTCACCGTCGCCGCGCCGGGCGGCGCGGCAGGGCAGGACTGGGTCGACGGCGCCCGGCTGGCGTACGACGCCTCGGCCCGGCAGTCGTGGCTGGCGGCCGAAGCCGACCGGATCCGGGCCGCCTACGGGGTGGCGGCGCGCGGCGACGTGGTGGCCTCGCGCGCCCTGCACGGCTACCTGTGGTCGGCCGGGCTGCTGATGAGCGGGCCATGGTATCTGGAGCGGCGCGTGCCGCGGCTGCGTCCGGCCGACGTCCGGCTCGGGCCGGACGGGACGCTGCGGGTCGCGCCCGGCGCCTTCGCCTGCCTGCCCGGCGACCGGGCGGCAGGCAGCGCGGAGGCCGTCGTGCTGGACTGCGAGGAGGACCTGCGGGC
This sequence comes from Streptomyces sp. IBSBF 2435, assembly GCF_036815005.1. NCBI lineage: Bacteria > Bacillati > Actinomycetota > Actinomycetes > Kitasatosporales > Streptomycetaceae > Streptomyces > Streptomyces sp. IBSBF 2435. The sequence continues at coordinate 16,682 of NZ_JAJSYW010000112.1, forward strand.
CGAGCTGCGCCAGGCGGTCGCCGACCACGTGCGTCCGCTGCTCACCGCCCTGCGGCCGCACCTGCGGCGCGGCACCCGCGCCCTGTGGGGAATGGTGGGCGACGACCTGGTGTCGGGGCTGTGGCACCTGGGCCGCGCCCTGGGCGAGGAGGAACGCGGCGCCGACCTCGCGGCCCGGCTGCTTCCCGGGCCGCTTTCGCCCTTCCCCGGCGGCGCGGGCTTCCGCCGGCTGCCCGACGACCACCCGGGTCCCGAGCGGCTGACCCGTACCCGGATCGGCTGCTGCATGCACTACACCGTGTGCCCGGCGGAGACCTGCTCCACCTGCCCGCGGCTGCGAACCGCCCGCCCGGCGGCGGTCGCGGCACCGGCCGGCGGCTGACCCCGGCCTGCGGGGGCTACGCCCAGAGTGCCTGGGCGAACGCCGTCCCCGTGAAGACCGCGCCGAGCCCCGCTGCCACGCTCCCCACCACATTGGCGACCGCGTAGAAGCGGGCACCGCTCTCGGCCAGCCGCAGGGTCTCGTACGAGAAAGTGGAGTAGGTGGTGAGCGCTCCGCACAAGCCCGTTCCCACCAGCAGCTGGACCTGCGAGGAGGCGGCGCCGGCCGTCACCGCGCCGGTGGCCAGGCCCAGGATGAAGCAGCCGGCGACGTTGACGGTGAAGGTCCCCCACGGGAAGACGGTGTCGTGCCCGGCCTGGACCCTGCGGTCGGTGAGGTAGCGCAGGGGGGCGCCGACCACGGCGCCGGCGATGACGAGGATCCAGTTCACCGGTCCGCCCTCCCGGTCCCGCCGCGAACGCCGGACCGCCTCCACCGGACGAGCCGCCGGGTCAGCGCGGCTGCAATCCAGACCGCGGCCAGGGCGGCGAGCAGGGTCAGCGACAGGTACGCCAGGCCGGTCCGCGCCTGTCCCCGGTCCACCAGGCGCTGCACGTCCACGGCGTAGGTGGAGAAGGTGGTGAATCCGCCGAGGACCCCGGTGCCGAAGAACGGCCGCACCAGGCGGTGCGCCGCCCAGACGTCGGTGATGACGACCATGAAGACGCCGATGACGGCGCAGCCGGCCGCGTTGATCACCAGCGTCGTCCAGGGGAAGGCGCCGGGCGCGGTCGCCCACAGCAGCCCGGCTCCGTAGCGGGCGCTCGCGCCGATGGCTCCGCCCAGCGCCACCACGGCGATCACCGGTGCCTGGCCCGCGCGCAGTTCGGCGCCCTGAGCGGGTATGCGCAGGTCGACGTCGGGGTCGACCGGTTCGTCGTCCACCTCGGGGGAACGGGCCTCTGCCATGTACGTCTCCTACTCGCCGGAGACGGGCACACCTGTGCCCGCCGCAAGTAGGGACCGTTGACGGCGCTCGCGCCGTGGTTCGGGTACGGCGGGCCCCACCGCCGTGCGACTGCCCCGCAAGGGGGCTGCCGCCGGTCCAGCATACCGGTGGATCCGCGGCGCCCCCAGGTGCCCCTCCGCGGTGCGGGTCAGTCGATGTCGACCTGGCCGCCGGATTTGCGGCGGCCGTGCACCTCGACCGCGCCGGTCGGCGAACCGGTGGGGCTGCCGTCGGGGCCGAGGTTCTTGCGGACCGAGTCCAGGATGGTCAGGCCCTGGCTGACCAGGCCCGCGGCGATCTCGCTGAGGCCGTCCGCACCGTTGAGGACGTTGACGTTCGCGCCGGACAGGCCGGCCGCGGCCTCCTTCACGATCTGCGGGAGCTGGTCGATGATCATCCGGTCGAGGGCGACGCGGTCGTGCGAGGCGGCCGCCGCGGCCTGGATCCGCATCCGCTCGGCGTCGGCGACGGCCAGCACCCGGATCCGCTCGGCCTCCGCCTCGGCGGGCTTGACGATCTCGGCGACCAGCTGCTGCTGGCGCAGCTCGGCGGCCCGCAGCGCCAGTTCGGTCTGAGCGGCGAGCACCTCCTGCTGGGCGTGCGCCTGCGCGAGCGGCCCGGCCTGTGCGGCCTGGGCCTGGGCGCGGTCCACCTGGGCCGAATACTCGGCCTGGACGACGGCGGTCTGCCGGGCGTACTCGGCCTGGTTGCGGGCGGCGACCTGCTGCGCCTCCACCGACGCCTGGGTGGCCTGCGCCTGGGCGATCTGCGCCTGCCGCTGGATGGCGGCCTTGTGCGGGGCCGACATCGCGTCGATGTAGCCGGTGTCGCCGTCGTCGATGGACTGGATCTGGAGCGAGTCGACGCTCAGGCCGATCTTGGCCATCTCCGTCTTGGAGGTCTCCAGCACCTCGGTGGCGAGCTTCTGCCGTTCGGTGACGATCTCCTCGACGGTCATCGAGCCGATGATGGACCGCAGGTGGCCGGCGAAGATCCGGCCGGTGAGGATCGACATCTGGTCCTGGTCGGACAGGAAGCGCTGGCCGGCGTTGACGATGCTCTCGTGGTCGTTGCCGACCTTGAAGGCGATGACGGCCTTCACCGTCAGCGCGATGCCCTGCCGGGTCACGCAGGTCTCCGCGACCTCCGACTCGCACATCGCCAGCGTCAGGAAGCGGGTCTTGCGGAAGATCGGCAGCACGAACTTGCCGTGTCCGGTGACCACCCGGAAGGGCGCACCGCCCAGTCCACGGCGACCGCCCGAGATCAGCATCGCCTCATCGGGTGCGGGTACGCGATAACCGAACATTGTTGCTTCTCCTTCGTCTGCGCGGCTCAGCCGGCCGGGGCGTCCAGCGGGTCGGCCCACTCGATCACGTCCACCTGGCGCGTGCCGCGGGAATCCACCACCAGCACGGTGGTGCCCTTCGGCAGCGGATCGTCGGACCAGGCCAGAAAGGCCTCGGTGCCGCCCCTGATCCGTACCAGGACCTCGCCGGGCCCTTCGGCGCCGCGGGTGCGGACCAGCAGCTCGCCGGTGCAGCCGATCACAGCATCGTCCCGCGCCACCACCGGCCGCCCCCCTCGTCGTCGTCCCGTGTCCGGCTGTCACCATCCTCCCACCGGGAAGCCCCCCGCGGACCCACAGCGGCGGCTTCCCGGTGGAACGAACCGTGTCCACCTGCCGGTTCGACGCGCCTGCGGCGGTCGGCACGTGTCAGGGTGTCGGTCATACCTGAACTGCGGGAGGCTGGATGTTCCGGGGCTTCACCACGCCCTTGACGGGTCGGACCGAACGGGACCGCTCGGGGGTCTCGTCGCCATGGGCGTACATCCGTACCGAGACCGGCAGCGCGGCGGTGCTGCTGGCCGCAACGCTGGCGGCGCTGGCGTGGGTGAACATCGCACCGGACGACTACGCGACGGTCTGGGAGACCCGGCTGTCGGTACGGCTCGGCTCGCACGGCATCGACATGGACCTGCGGGACTGGGTGAACAGCGGGCTGATGACGCTGTTCTTCCTGGTCGTGGGGCTTGAGGCACGGCGTGAGTTCGACATGGGGGAACTGCGCGACCGGCGGCGGATCCCGCTGCCGCTGCTGGCCGGGATCAGCGGCATGGCGGTGCCGATCGTCATCTATCTGGCGATCAACTCGGGCCGTCCCTCCGCGCACGGCTGGGGCACCGCGATGTCCACCGACACCGCGTTCGCGCTGGGCATGCTGGCGCTGCTCGGGTCGCGTTTCCCGCGCCGGCTGCACACCTTCATCCTCACCGTGGCGGTGGTCGACGACTTCCTGGCGCTCGCGGTGATCGCCGTCGCCTACAGCGAACACCTGTCGTGGACACCGCTGCTGGTCGGCGTGGGCGTGCTGGTGCTGGCGGTGCTGGTACGCAGGACCGGTTCGCGGCGCGGGCCGGTCTACGCGCTGCTGGGGGTGGTGGCCTGGGTGGCGTTCCTGCATTCGGGGGTGGACCCGGTGGTGGTGGGCCTGCTCATGGGCCTGATGTCGTACGCCTACCCGGCCTCGCGGGACGCGCTGGAGCGGGCCAGCGGGCTGTTCCGGTCCTTCCGCGAGCAGCCGACGCCGGAGCTGGAACGGGAGGCGCGGCAGGGCATCGCCTCCGCGCTGTCGCCCAACGACCGGCTCCAGCGGCTGTACCACCCGTGGACCAGCTATGCGATCGTGCCGCTGTTCGCGCTGGCCAACGCCGGTATCGAGATCAACGGCTCGCTGCTGTCGAGCGCCTTCACCTCGCCGATCACGCTGGGCATCCTGTTCGGCTACGGCCTCGGCAAGCCGATCGGCATCTTCGGCGCCTCGGTGCTCGCGACGAAGCTGAGCGGCGGCCGGATGCGGCCGCCGGTGGGCTGGGGCGCGGTGGCCGGCGGCGGCACCATCGCCGGTATCGGCTTCACGGTGTCGCTGCTGATCGCGACGCTGGCCTTCGACGGGCAGCAGCTGGACCAGGCGAAGATCGGGGTGCTCAGCGCGGTGGTCTTCGCGATGCTGGCCACCTCGCTGGTGGCGCTGATCACCTCCAGGATGCCCAAGGAGCGCAAGGCGCGGGCGCTGCTGGGCACGGCGGAGGCGGTCGTCGACCTCGCGGAGCCGGTGGACCCCGAGCGCGACCACGTACGCGGGCCGCTGGACGCGCCGGTGACGGTGGTGGAGTACGGCGACTTCGAGTGCCCGTACTGCGGTCAGGCGGAGGAGGTCGTACGCGAACTGCTCGCCGACTTCGGCGACATCCGCTACGTGTGGCGGCACCTGCCGCTGCCCGATGTGCACCCGCACGCGCAGCTCGCCGCGGAGGCGTCCGAGGCCGCCGCGATACAGGGGGCGTTCTGGCAGATGCGGGACCTGCTCATCACCCGGCAGGACGCCTTGCAGGTCAAGGACCTGCTGTCGCACGCGCGGGAGCTGGAACTCGACGTCGGCGCCTTCCACGAGGCGTTGCGCGCCCGCAGGGGCGCGGCCCGGGTGGAGGTGGACGTGGAATCGGCGGATCTGAGCGGGGTGTCGGGCACACCGACCTTCTTCATCAACGGCCGGCGGCACCACGGGGCGTACGACATCGAGAGCCTGTCGGCCGCGGTGATCGCCGCCCGGGACCGCGCCGTACTGATCGACGGCGCGGGGCCGGGCGGTGCGGGCTGAGCGGTGGGCGGGGGAATGGGCCGAGCGCGGTCAGCGCGGGACGGAGCGCACCACGAGGGGCACGTCCGGGGACTGGTGGCCGCCGCTGGCGACCATACGGACCTCGCCGTCCGCGCTGATCTCCGCGCGGACGATACCGGTGTCGTCCTGGTAGATGGGGTAGCCGCCGGCGCCGGACCGGTCGGTACGGTGCACCAGTACCGCGTCGTCCTCGACAGCGGCGGCGTGGAACACCAGCTCGTACGTTTCCGGATATTCCATGGGCTGCCTCCCGGCCTGGGCTGCAGGTCCCCTCCATCATCGCCCACGCACGGCGGGAGCGCCTGTCAGCGGAGCAGGCCCGCCGTGTACGCGGCGGCCACCGCTGCGGCGCGGTCGCGTACCCCCAGCTTGGGCTCGACCTCGATGACCGTCATTGCCGTGGCCTTCCCCGGTGACCTTGCGGCGGCTTTCCGCCGCCGTGGACCGAGAATCCCGCGCGGGCGGCGGGCGGCGGATCGACCAGCGGGGTGCGGTGCGCGGCGGGCCGGTTGATGCCCGGGTCAACCGATCGGTTGACCGGGCAGCTGGCGCGGGGGGACCGGGCCGTCAGCAGGTCCGCAGCCAGTGCGCCGCGGCGGCGGGGGTGGTGACGGTCTGCGTGTCGCCGCCGACCGCGACCCCCACGACCCGGTGCTGCATCCGGTGCAGGCC
>NZ_JAJSYW010000113.1:0-22263 GCF_036815005.1 Streptomyces sp. IBSBF 2435
CCTCCGAGTACCGTTTGCCCTGCTTGTTGCTCACCTGGCTCTACTTCCTCTGGGACCAGGTCCCAGTCTCCAGGTGTCCAGGTCAACGGGGAAGCTTCAATGACCACTTGCTGCGTCGGTTGGGGTACGAGCCGGAGCTGAGCCGGAGGATGAACGGCTTCGGCAACTTCGCCATCAGCTTCTCCGTGATCAGCGTCCTGTCCGGGTGCATGACGCTCTACGGGTTCGGCATGGCGACTGGCGGCCCGTCGGTGATGCTGTGGGGCTGGGTGTTCGTCGGCGCCATGGTGATGCTGGTCGGTGCCGCGCTCGCTGAGGTGACCAGCGCGTACCCCACCAGCGGCGCCCTGTTCGATATGGCCAACCGCCTGGGCGGCCCGAGGTGGGGCTGGTACACCGGCTGGCTCAACCTGCTGGGCCTGCTCGGGGCCATCGCCGGTATCGACTACGGCTGCGCCCTGTTCGCGGGCGCTTTCGCCAACCTCCAGTGGGGCTTCATGCCCACGCCGGGGAAGACGATGCTGATCTACCTGGCGATCCTGCTACTGCACCCCGTATCGAACCTGTTCGGTGTGCGGCTGGTGACCATCCTCAACTCGGTCAGCGTGTGGTGGCACCTGACCGGCGTCGCGGTGATCGTCGGCGTCCTGGTGCTCGTACCGACCCACCACCAGTCCCCGCACTTCATGTTCACCACGTTCGTCAACGACACCGGGTGGTCGAGCAACTGGTACGTGCTGCTGATCGGCCTGCTCCTCGCGCAGTACACCTTCTGCGGCTACGACGCCTCCGCGCACCTGTCGGAGGAGACCACCAAAGCCCAGGTCAGCGCACCGCGCGGCATCGTCCACGCGATCGGCTGGTCGTGGATCGCGGGCTTCGTCCTGCTGGCCGGTCTGACCTACGCCATCCAGGACTACGCCGGGACGCAAGGCACGGCGACCGGCGTGCCGCCGGCGCAGATATTCCTCGACGCGCTCGGCTCCGGCGGTGCGAAGGCCCTGCTGCTCATCGTGATCATTGCCCAGCTCTTCTGTGGGAACGCCGAGGTCGCCGCCTGCTCCCGGATGGTCTTCGCGTTCTCCCGCGATGGCGCGCTGCCGGGCTCGTCCATGTGGCGACGGGTCTCGGGCCGGACGGGCACACCGACCCGGGCGGTGTGGCTGGCCGTCGCCGTGGCAGCGGTTCTGGCACTGCCCGCGCTCTACAGCACCGTCGCGTACGGCGCGGTCACCGCGATCAACGTCATCGGCATCACCCCGGCGTACGCCATCCCCATCTACTTGCGTCTGCGCGCCGGGCGCAGGTTCCAGCGCGGCCCGTGGCACCTGGGCAGGTGGAGCAGACTGGTGGGCTGGGCGGCGGTGGTGTGGGTGGCGTTCGTGACGGTGCTGTTCTGCCTGCCGCAGACCAGGCCTGCGGGACACCTGGTAACCCTCTCCTCGTTCAACTACGCCCCTGTCGCCCTTGTCGTCGTCCTGATCCTCGCTGCCGTCTGGTGGCGGACTGCCGGGCAGCGTACCTACGAGGCTGCGCAACTGGCCGGCGGCGAGGAGATGGCCCAGTACGCGGAAGGAATTGTGTGATGGGACCGCTCAGCCAGAAGATTCCGGGCGGCTTGATCACAGCTGACGAGCTCCGCGCGGCGGTCGCCGACGGCGAGGTCGAGACGGTGACGCTTGCCGTTGCGGACATGCAGGGGCGGCTGGTCGGCAAGCGCCACCAGGCTCGCGGTTTCGTCGAACGGTTGCTGACCGGCACCGCGGAGGCGTGCGCGTATCTCCTCGCCACCGACGTCGAGATGCGCCCCCTCCCCGGCTTCGGGGCGGCCTCGTGGGAGACCGGGTACGGCGACATGCGGCTTGTCCCGGACCTCGGCACCCTGCGTCGCCTGCCCTGGCACGGTGGTGGTGCGCTGGTCCTCGCTGACGCCCAGGACTCCCACGGGCAGCCGCTGGCCACAGCTCCCCGGCAGGTCCTGCGGGATCAGATCGGTCGGCTTGCCGAGCTGGGACTGGCGGCCAAGGTCGGCCTGGAGACCGAATTCACCGTCTACCGCGGCAGCTGCGATCGGGTCCCTCGCACCATGGAGCCGCTCACACGACGGAATCTCGACTACGCCCTCGTCCAGCCACTGGCCGTCGGTGAGTACCTCCACGAGATGGAAGAGCTCCTGATCGAAGCGGGGCTGCCGGTGGAAGCGGTCAAACCGAGGCCGCACCCGGCCAGGTCGAGATCACCTTCCACTATGGCGAGGCTCTGACGGCGGCAGACAATCACGCCGTGTTCAAGCACACCATTAAGACAGTCACCCCGTGGACGGAGAACAGCGCCACTTTCATGGCCGCCCCGGTCACCGGCGTCGGCAATGGGATGCATATCCACCTCTCGCTCTGGCGCGACGGCGACCGACCCGTCGTCCCGACAGAAGGCGGAGGCCTGTCCGCGACGGGCGCCCACACGGTCGCCGGGCTTGTAGAGGGTTTGCCCCAGCTGCTGCCGCTTCTGCTCCCGACGGCAAACTCCTACAAGCGGCTGCGCCCACACTCGTTCGCACCCACCCGGGCCACTTGGGGGTGGGACAACCGCACTTGCGCGGTACGCGTTACCGGCCACGGGAGCAGTCTCCACCTGGAGATCCGTCTTGCGGGAGCCGACGCCAATCCCTACCTCGCCGTAGCTGCCGTACTCGCTGCCTGCCGCTTCGGCATCGCCCGCGAACTGCAACCGCCATCCGCGATCACCGGCAACGCTTACACCACCGACTCCCCTGCGCTGGCCTCCACAATCCAACCCGCCGTGGACGCCTTCCGCGACAGCGCGACCGCAGCAGACCTGCTCGGCAAGGAGGTGGTCGCGCATTACGTCACGGCAGCACAGATCGAATGCGATGTGGCCGCGACCCGCGTCACCGACATCGAACGCGACCGGGGGTTCCACGATGCATGACCCTGGAAGCCGGCGCCGGAGGGTGGTCACGACCTCCCGCAGTCGAGGAACGAGCTTGCTCAGGCGCCCCGACGACGGGCCGACGCGATGTGTACGGTGAGACGCTCTGCCGCCGTGGTGCCGGCAGGCCTAGAGGGTGGACCGCGTGGTTCATCGTTCTGTCGTTTTCGGGCCTCCCGAAGCGGCGGCGGTGTTCACCGGCTACTGGGATGGGACCACAAGCACGAAACCGTCGCGCGTATCCAGTCCCACCTCGGCGACGTCGAGGAACAACTGCTCCAGCTGACGACCGGCAGATAAAACGGCGGAAGGCGGACACCTCATGGCGGAAAAGGCGCATTTAGGTTCGCAGCGGCAGGGCGCGGAAAGCGAGCCTGGCAAGAGCCGGACCCCGGTGCCGGAAGAGATGCGGCTCGAGTTCCCGGGGGATCGGCGGCTGGAGGCCGGTCACGCGATCACCTTGCGGGCGATGGCCCGTCGGCTGCCCCAACTGGTGGGCCGCGCGCTTCAGATGGCCTGGCATGTCGACCGCAACGCGGTGATTGCACTGCTGATCTGTCAGGTGCTGTCCGGGGTGCTGGAAGCGCTCGGGTTGTTGGCCCTGACCGGCACCATCACCGCGGTCATTGCGTCGGGCCACATCGTCGAGCGCCTGCACCAGGCCGCACGGTCTCTGGTGTTGCTCGCCTCGGCGGCCGGTGTGCGCGCAGTGCTGGGCATCGCCGTCGGCGGGCTGTCGACCCGCCTGTCCCCGCGGATATCCCGGGAGGCGGAGCTGCGGCTGTTGGACGCGGCGACCCACGCGGAGCTGGCCGCGTACGATCACCCGGGCTTCAACGACCGCTGGGATGCGGCCGATCGGGGTGTCGAGGTCTCGCAGGACATGCTCAACCAGTCACAGAACATCCTGGCCTCGGCCGCTTCCCTGGTCGCCGCCTCGGCCGTCTTGACCAGCGTCCACCCGGTGCTGCTGCCTTTGCTCGTGCTGGCCGCGCTCCCGCAGGCGGTGGCCGGCGTGAAGGGGGCACGCCTGACGTATCTGGCATCCCTGGACACGATGAAGGACCGCCGCCTGCTGGGCATCCTGCGCTGGAACCTGGTCGACAAGCAGCACGCCGACCAGATCCGCTCCGGCACCATGGCCGACTTCCTGCTCGGCCGCTACCGGGCCGCCGGCGCCCGCGTCGACGCCGCCACCGACCGCGCTGCCTGGCGCGCGGCGAAGATGTCGCTCATCGGCAGCCTGGCCGGGGGACTTGCCGCAGGCGTGGTCTGGGCCGCGCTGCTCTTCCTCATCGGCACTGGTCGCATTTCCGTCGCGTCCGCGGGCACCGCCACTTTCGCCCTGCGCTCGGTTGCCGTCGGGCTGCACGGCATCGTCGGTTACGGCGCGATCATCTTCCGCACGGGGATGTACCTCGACGACTGGTCGGATTTCCTCGACGAAGCCGGTGGCCACCGCATCAACCGTGGCGACGGCGTTCCCGCCGGACCGGAGGTCGTACGCGCGAACCGGTTGTCGTACACCTACCCGCACGCCGACCAGCCCGCCCTGGACGGCATCACCCTCGAGGTGCGGCGCGGCGAAGTCCTCGCTCTGGTCGGTGAGAACGGCTCGGGCAAGACCACGCTGAGCAAGCTCCTGTCCGCCCTCTACATTCCCACCAGCGGCAGCGTTACCTGGGACGGCGCCGACATCCGCACCTTGGACGCGCACGCGGCCTGGGCTCGCGTCGCGGTCGTACCCCAGGACTACGCGAAGTGGCCGCTGACCGCACGCGACAACATCACCCTCGGCCAGCCGCTCCCGGGGGCCGACAGCACCGTACGGTCCGCGACCGAGGCCTCCGGCGCCGACGAGGTCGTCACCGCACTGCGCTCCGGACTCGACACGCTACTGGCCCGCGAGTGGTGGGGCGGGCAGGAACTGTCCGGCGGCCAGTGGCAGCGCATAGCCCTGGCCCGCGCCTTCCACCGGGACGCCGGCCTGCTCGTCCTGGACGAACCCACCGCCGCCCTCGACCCCCGCGCCGAACATCGCATCTTCACCGGCTTGCGCCGTATCGCCGCCGACCACGCCGTCGTCCTAGTTACTCACCGCCTGACGAACGTCGCCGTCGCCGACAAGATCGCCGTCCTCGACCGTGGCCGCATCGTCCAGTACGGCACCTTCACCCAGCTCCGCGACACCCCCGGACTTTTCCACGACCTGTGGATACTGCAGAACGACCGCGAGCCGACCATCCCGGCCCAGGACAAGAACGGTGCACGCGGTCAGGACGCAGTCCTCTTTTGAACGCCCCCTATGCATTCAGCGGCGCTGACGGTTACCGGGCGTGGACGGACCGCCCGGTGCCGGCGTCGCCGAAATGGGTGTGACGCCCGCGGTGGGGCGTGCCGTTGTACTGCGGGCCATAGCAGCCTGGGCTCGGGGACTGGGGACCTGCCGTTGGGCGAGGCGTTGGATGCGCCAGGTGAGGACTTGGGCGGGGGATCGCGCGTCGGCCAGCGTGCGTTGGTCAGCAGCTTGTTCGAGGAGCCGTTTGGGGTCGTGGCCAGCGGCCTCGGCGTCGGTCAGGGCGGTGGCGAGCGCTGGCCAGGCGGGGTCGCCGAGGATGTGGTCGGCGTGTGCCGGGATGGTCTGGCGGACTTCTTCGGCGCGGTTCTCCACGACGGGGCCGAGTGGGCGGCGGGCGGTCAGGGCGGCCAAGGGAGCGCTGGCGGCTTGGGCGTAGACGGCTTGCAGGTCGGTGAGGGTGCGGCGGGTGGCCTCGACTTGCTGGTTGTGGTGGCGGGCGGAGTGCCAGCGTTGGATGGCGAGCGCGGCGAGGATCGCGGCGTCGAGGAACATCGCCAGTCCAGCGCCGTCGCCGGCGGTGGGTTGCCTGGCTATGGCGCGGATGGCGCCTCGTAGGGCTCGGGCGTGCTGGTGCTCGGCTTGGATGCGGGAGCGGCTGGCGCGTTCGAAGTCCAGGGCGGCCCGGCGGAGCTGGGGTCGCAGATGCGCGGGAGCTCGGACGGGGAGGGCGTCGAGGGCTTCGGCAAAGGCGGCGATCTGAGCTTGGGAAGCCGGGTCGTCGCTTTGGTCGAGGTGTTGGGGGATGCGTTCGGTGGCGGCGGTGGCCTGGTGCCAGGGGTTGGGTCGGCGGGCACCGGCTGCCGTGATCGGTTCGGTGGCGGTGAGGCGGGTGCGGATCTGGGGGTAGGACAGGTCGGGGGCGAGAGTGGAGCCGGAGAACCAGATGGGCTGGCCTCCGGCGTTGGTGTCGCCGTCGAGGGCGACTTTGTAGCCGCGGATGTCGCCGGACGGGAAGCGCAGCACTTCGATCTTCATGCCGCTGCTGGCCAGGAGATGGAAGAACTCCTCTTGGCTGGTGGAGACGGCCACGACGGTGCGGATGGTGGCGCGGAGCTGTTCGCGCGGGGTGCGCTGGCGGCCGGTGCGGTGGGCCTTTTCGGCTTCTGCGCGGGTGGGGCGTTTGGCTGCGGTGCCGTCGCCGGGGGTGACGCGGCGCAGGCCGTAGTCGGCTTCGATCTGGCGGGCTTCTGCTTGGGCGCGTTTGTAGGAGTAGGAGTCGCGGGGCTTGGTGCCGTCCTGGCGGACCTTGGTGGCCAGGATGTGGATGTGGTCGTCGGCGTGGCGGACGGCGATCCAGCGGCAGGCGCCATCGTCACCTTCGGGCGCGATGCCGGTCGCGTGCACCATGCGGCGGGCTATGTCGGCCCACTGGGTGTCGGTGAGCACAGGGTCTTCGGGGGCGGCGCGGACTGAGCAGTGCCAGACGTGCTGGTTAGGGCGCTCGGCGGGGTCGACGGCTTCGACGGGCAGGTCCAGGTAGGCGGCGAGCTGCTTGAAGGTGGCCTCCGGGTTGCGGGCGGGGTCGGGGGCGAGGTCGTCGGAGGAGGCGACGAGGTGTGGGTCGGTGTGGGCTTCGTGGCCGCGGCCGGTGCGGTAGAGGTAGCTGATCGCGCCGGCGGTGTTGGAGCCGGGTTTGTGGATGGAAGGGATCATGCGCGGTCGGCCAGGGTCTGGGCGGCGGTTTCAAGGCGTCCGGCGACGCGGCGGACGTCGGCGAGGGCGGCCTCGGCGCCGATGGGGCCGCCGCCGGAGTTGATGGCGCGGGCGATCTGGTTGATGTTGTTGCCGATCCGGGCCAGGTCGGTTCGGGCGCCGATGAGTTCGCGGATGGTGCCGCGCAGGTCGAGCAGGTTCGCCGCGACGCGGTTGATGTCGTGGGCGGCTGCGAGGGATGCCTGTGCCATGAACTTGGCGAGGCTCGCGCCGGTGTGGTCGGCGGCGGCTTTCACTCGGGTGCGTTCGGTGGTGCTGAGGCGGACGCTGACGGCGTCGCGCTGCTTGTTCTGGCGCGTACGGGTGCGTCGCTGCGGTCCCGTACGCGTCGGGACTGTCCTTGATGCGGGGCCGCCCTCGGCCCCACACCCCGTGCCGGTCGCCCCCTGGCGGCCGGGGTCCTGCGTGACCCCCGGGGCGCAGGACCGCGTGCAGGGCGCTCCCCCGACGGGGGAGTGTCCGAACGCACAACTTGCTTCGTTGGTGGCTAGGCTTTCGGTGGTCTCCGGGCCGTTGGGGGAGTGGGCGTAGGCGGTACTGGTCTCGTCGCGGACAGGGCGGGTACGTGGAGTGGGGATGGCGGGGGTTTCGTTGCGGAAGGACATCAGGGCGCTCGTTTCGGCGATGGGGTGTGTGTGGATGGGTCGGACCGGACGCCGCTGCGTCGCCAGCCTCGTGCTGAGGGGTTGGGGCGCTGTTGTTTCTTCCGTCGCGGGCAGCGGGTTCCGTGGCGGAACGGAGTTCTTGTTCCGTGGCGGGACGAGGCGAGGGGCGTCCGTTCAGTTTGTGAACACGGCCTCTGTTCAGTTGCTGAACGGCCCGCCTGTTCAGTAACTGAACGGGATCAGCTTCCGGCAGGCCGTGTGGAGAGGGCCTGTGGGCGGGGGGGGGGGGGGGGGGGGGGGGGGGGGGGGGGGGGGGGGGGGGGGGGGGGCGGGGGGGGCGCCCCCCCCCCCCCCCCCCCCCCCCCCCCCCCCGCTTCCGGTGTTGACCGGTTGGGCGGACCAGCCTGGCTGGTCTGCGGGGTGAGCTGGGGAGACTTCCGGTCAGTGGCTGTCGCGTTCGCGGCGCAGCGTGGCGATGAGCTGGGTGAGGCGGTCCTCGCTGATCGTGTGGCCGGCGGTGCGGATGGCCTCGCGGACCACGGCTCGGGTGGGGGTTTCGTGCAGGCGGAAGGCGGGGCGGGCGAGGGCGAGAAGTTCGTCGAGTTCCGCGCTGGGCGGCCTGCCGATACGGCGGACCGGGTGGTCCTTTCCGTGGCGTGCCGGGGCGAGGACCGGTCGGGCGTGCTGGATCTCCTGCTCGGGGCCGCCGGGAGTCTCGTGCTGATGCTCGACGGTCTCGGACTGTGCGACGGTGCCGGTCGTCGGCGAGGAGGCGTCGGCGCGGGTGATGAGGATGTGGAGGTGGACGGCGCCTGCGAGGGCGAGTGGGGCGATGGTGGACAGGATGCCGGCGGTGGTGTCGTCCAGGTGGAGGCCGGTGGTGTGGGTCTGCTGGTTGAGGCGGACGGCGTGGAGGGCGTTGGCCCAGACGCTGGCCAACGTGGCGGTGGCGAAGAGGGTCCAGATGTAGAGGCGGGCGCGGAAGGGGGCGTTGCGCAGGACGAGGAGGGCGCGGACGCCGTAGGCGATGAAGCCGTCTATGACCAGGGGGAAGAGGTAGGTCAGGGCGGGGCGTATGTGGATGGCGATGGCGATCTGCTGCAGGGCGTCGTACGAGAGGGTGCAGCCGGCGGCGCCGAGGAGCGCGACGGCTGCGCGGTCCCAGGCGGTTGCCTGGTGGGCTGTGGTGCGGGTGTTCGGGGGCATGCGGGATCTCCGGTGTGGGTTCTGCTTCCGCGCGCGGGCAGGCGTCAGCGAGGAGCGAGGCGGGGGGTGGCGCGACGGCGGGTCCGCGGGGGGCCCGGGGCCGGTTATCCGGCGAGGTTTCTTCTGCGGTCGTGGCCGGTGAGGATGACGCGGTCGGTCATCTCGGCGAGGCGGGAGGCGACGCGGTCGCCGACGGCGTCGCGGAGCTCGGCGACGGGCAGGGTGGTGGTGACCAGCGTCGGCAGGAGCTGGTTGTAGCGGTGGTTGACCAGGCGGTAGGTCAACTCTTCGGTCCACGGGGACTGCTTGGCCGCGCCGAGGTCGTCCAGCAGCAGGAGCGGGCTGCGGGCCAGGCGCCAGAGCCGCTGCTCAGGGTCGCTGCCCTGCTGGGGGCGCTGGGCGGCGTACAGGTCGGCTGCGGTCGTCGCCTCCCAGCGCAGCCGGACACCGGCGGCGAGCAGGGCACGTACGGCGCCGTAGGCCTGGTGGGTCTTGCCGGTGCCGGTGGGTCCGGCGATCAGCAGCGACGGCCCCGTCGCGATGCCGGGTACGCCGCCCGGTCCGCGCCGGCCGGTGCGGGCGATCTCGTCGGTCCAGGCGGTGATGCGCGGGTGGTCGGCCAGCGCGCCCCGGTAGCGGGGCGGGATGCGGGCGTCGGCGAGCTGCAGCGCTGTGACAGGGTCCGGCTCCCGGACGACCTCGGCTCGCGGGTCGATGCCTCGGGCAGCCAGGATCGCGGTGATACGGCTCACCGCCCCGGCGGCGGTGCGCGGTTCGCGGGTGGCGGTGGTCACAGGTCACCGCCGTATGCGTTCTCGATGTCGGCCGGATTGGTCCACGCGCGGTGCGGCGTGCGGGGGTTGGCCTGCGGCGGGGTGGCGTTCATCGCTTCGTTGACCAGGCTCGGCAGAACGCTCGGGCTCAGCCCCTTGGCCCGGAGCCGGTCCAGTCCGGCGCGGATGTGGACGGCGGCGATGTCTTCGCCCAGGAGCTGGTGGACTTCCCGGCCAAGGTGCCCCAGGACCTTCTCCGGCGGGCGGTGGGCGCACGCCGCGACGTACTCGCCGATGAGCTGCTTCGCCGAGACGGTGGGGCTGGGCGCGGGGGCGCTCGCGCCCCCCGAAGGGATTGATCCTAGGTCCAGGATCCTAGGTCCTAGATCCGGACCCTGAGGGCTCATCGAGGGCTCACTGAGTTCTCCGTGAGCCCTCGATGAAGGCTCGCCGAATCCCGTCTGACCTGCTGGTTCGCGATTCGGTGAGGGCTCGTGGGTCTGCCGCGAGCCCTCGGAGAGGACTCCGTGAGGGCTCACTGGCTCCTCTCGGAGGGCTCGTTGACCCTGCCGTGAAGGCTCGCTGCTCCCGGTGGCCTCGTGGCGGGGGCAGGCGGGTGCGCGGACGCCGCTGGGGCGGTTGATCTTCTGGTGGCGGTGCCAGGTGACGATGTGCAGGTACTGCTTGCCGTCGTCGCCTTCGTAGCGGCAGATGAGGTTGGCGGCGGCGAGCTGGGTGAGGTCGTCCTCGACGCCGAGGGGGCCGTGGTCGGGGCGGAGCGACCACAGCAGTCCGGCGATGACGGCGGGTTGGTCGCGGAAGCGGCCGTGGTCGTCGGCCTGGGTGAGCAGGCCGAAGAAGGTCCGCTCGGCCGACAGGGACACCGCGGCCAGGGACTCCGAGGCGAAGGCTTCGGGCTTGATGGTGCGTATCCGGGCCATGCCTCAGCACCCCGTCTTCGGGGCCAGCTGGGGGGACGGGGGTGCGGATACGGCCAGCGGGGCCGTACGCTGGTTCACGGAGTTCCTCTCCTGGCGGGCTTCGGGACGGCAATCCCGGGGCCGAATGCCGGTCGTGGTCGTTCAGGGATGGGCGGTCTTCGAGGGTTCTGCTTCAGCCCCCGGCGTGTCAGCGCCGGGGGCTTTGTCGTGTTCGGGGGTCGGTGGGCAGGGTGCGGGGGATGGTAGGACAATACCGCATCTCTGCCGATCGCAGCAACTGCTTGCAATCGGCAGAACGGCATGTATCCTAGTAGTCTCCCTGCGGATTGCAGCGAGGTACTACGAACGGAAGGAGCGGTGGTGGGCGACAACGAGGAGGACCTGCCAGGCCCGAGCGTCAACCAGCTCGCCGGCGAGGAGAACATCGCGGTGCGCATCAAGCTCGAACGGGACTCCCGCGGTTGGAGCACGAACGCCCTGTCCGACCGCCTCAACGCCGCCGGCTACGAGATGAACCCCTCCGCGGTCTGGCGGATCGAGAACGGCCAGCGCAGGGTCACCGTCGATGATGCCCTCGGCTTCGCCGAGGTTTTCGGCATCTCTCTGGCCAACCTCGTCGGCCCCCCCAGGCTCGCCGCCCATGCCCGCGCGACAGAGCTGGTCGAGGACATCAGACGCGCCTACCGCGCCTCCCACTTGGCCAGCCTCGCCGCCGCCCAGGCCCGCGACGCCCTCGACGCCTACCTCGACGAACACCCCGACGTCCGCGAAGAAGCCGAAGCCGCCGCGTCCCTCGCCGTCGCCGAAGAACTCATCGGCCTGCCCCAGCCGCACCAACTGCGCAACCGCCCCAGCCCCGACCAGAAGGACACCGAATAGCCCCGACTCGAAACCCCCGCACCGCACCGCCCATCCCCGAGCACCACACCGGCGAGCCCGCGGAGTTGCCGCTCCCAATGCCGCCAGAACAGGACACCCCGTGCGTCACCCCGCCATGCCCGCGACCTCCCCTGCCCGCGCCCGCGCGGAGGAGGCGACCGCCCATGCCTGAACGCCCCCACCACGAGGCCCCGCTGCCTCGTCTCTACTGCCCCGAGGAGATAGCCGACGTCCTCGGCTGTTCCGCCTGGTGGGTCCAGGACCGTGCCCGCCGACGCCTCATCCCCTTCACGCGGGTCGGCCGCGCGTACCGCTTCACCGCCGAGCACCTCGTCGAGATCATCCGCCTCAACGAGGAGCGACCGGCGCGGATGCCGGAGCCCGAGGTGGCCACTCGGAGGCCGGTTCCCCGGCCATCCGCGTCCAGGACTGCCCATCCGGCCCAGGCGGAACGCCTTCGTGCGCGTTCTCCCCGTCGGCTGCGCCGCGACCAGTTCGGTACGGCCGCGTAGAGCGACACTGGAGAGGAGGACCCATGGGTTTCGCGGAGAAGCGGGGAAGCTACTGGCGCGGCCGGTTCAAGATCGCGCCAGGAAAGCACGGCACCGTCGTCGACACGGCGGGCGCGGTGGTCAAGTTCCCGACCAAACGGGAAGCAAAACGGGCAGCGGACGAGGCGGAGTTCGCGTTCCGGCGCGGCAAGTGGCGCGATCCGGGACTCGGACAGGAGACGTTCGGCGAGTACGCCAGCCGCTGGTACGCCGCCCAAGACCTGGCTGCCTCGACCATGCAGAACTACCGGCGCCACATCGAGGAGCACCTGCTCCCGGACTTCGAGGACAAGGCGCTCGGCGGCATCCTCCGGACCGACGTCGCGCTGTGGGAGAAGAAGGAGAAAGCGCAGTACGCCGCCACCAGCGTGAAGACCTGGCGGGCGGTGCTCCACCTCATCCTGGCCGACGCCGTCGATGAGGGCCTCATCGAAGCCAACCCGGCCACGACCCGGCGCGGGCGGGGCAAGCGCGCCGGCCGCTCCCGCAACCGTGGGCCGGAGAAGGCCATCACCGATCCGCTCGGCGCCCTGCTCATCGCCGAGCGGGCCGCCCTCCTGTCCGGGCGTGACGACGAGTTCGTCGCCGTGGTGCTCATGGCCTTCACCGGCATGCGCTGGGGCGAAGTCGTCGGTCTGGAGACCGGCTTCGTACGCCCCGGCGCCATCCGCGTCGAATGGCAGCTGTACCAGCTCGACGACGGCGAGATGGTGCGCTGCCCGCCCAAGGACGACAGCTACCGCACCATCGACCTGCCGCCCTGGCTGAGGGCACTGCTGGCCGACCACATCGCCCGGACCAAGCCGACCCCCTGCTCCTGCCACGGCAAGACGTACGTCTTCCGTGGCCAGCGGGCAGCCCGTACCGGAGGCCACCACGGCGCGAAGCTCGTCGATGTCGCCCGGCGGGCCGGTACGTCCGCCGGCACCGTGTCCAACGTCCTCAACCACCCGGACCGCGTCACCGAAGCCACCCGTACCCGCGTGGAGAAGGCCATCGCCGACCTTGGCTTCGTACGTGGCGGCACCATCGTCGGGCACACCCCGCACTGGCGCCGCAGCAGCTTCGCCACGTGGTTGTTCGCCCCGGCAGTCTCGGGGCGGTACCCGGCGAGGGGTGGGTCCCGACCTGTGCCGCTCGTCGGTGAGCCCTGGCCGGGCATCCCGGTGCGGGGACGCAACTCCCAGGGGCGGGCCGATGCATGCTGGGCGCCGGTTGCGAGGGGGCTCACGCCTCACGGCCTGCGGCACACCCATCGGACGGTGATGGAGGACCTGGGCACGGAGAAGGTCCTCATGGACGACCGCATGGGCCACTTCGACGGCTCGGTGTCGGCACGGTACGCCCACGTCACTCCGGCAATGCGTCAGCGGCTGATGGCCGGCCTCACCGCGCAGTGGGAGGCCGCGCTCGACGCCCGGCTGGGCATGCATCCGACCTCACCGGTTGATGCGCTCAACCGGCTTCTGTTCGCACGGGCTGGATGTCGTTGAGACGAATGCCAAACACGGTCGGTGACACCGAACGCGACGCTTCGGTGTCACCGACCGATTCCCGTTCACTCTTCAGTGAAGATCGCACGCATGCTGGCGAGTACCTTCTCTAGCTCGTCGACCTTATCGGCGAGATCCGCAAGTTTGGCGTCTTTGGCCTTCTCTGCCTGCACTGCGTCCGAAGTGTTCAGTCGGCGAAGGGCTGATTCCGCATCACCAGTACTGCTGCCGTTGCGGACGGCAGCCACGACAGCCCCCGCTTCGCTGCCCACCTTGTAGAGGACGACGCTCTGGTTCTGGTTGTTGGGCAGATCGGAGGGGAGGTGCCCCACCCCGATGTCGGCGAGTTTGGCGTGAATGTTGGTGAGGACACGAACGCCAAGGCGACCATAACCATCGATGTCACGAAGTGCCCACATCGCTACGCGAAGGACGCCGCCGTTGGACTTGACGGCTTTGTCGAGGTCGGTCCACGTAGAGAACTCTGGTGACTCGGGCTCAAAATCGCTAGATGTGGTCATGACTCCCCCAAGCGGTTGACTCATTGTTGATGTGATGAGTCTAGGATAATCTCACCAGGGAAGCAAGAGAAGATTTTTCATGACCTCATGATCTTTTTATCTGGGGCAACTTTGGTGGATGTGGCGCGTGCGGCGGGTGGGAAGCGGACCGCAGCCCCGCTCGGGTCGCGTATGCCGTCGGCTCCTTTGTGTGATTTTGGTAACTTATGTGACCGACACGCCACCGCAGCCAGTCCAGCGCGTGGAGCCGCCGTGCCGCCGAGTGCAGTACAGGCCTTCGTCGTTCCGGAAGCGGTGGAGCGTCCGCCGTCAGGCTGAGGCGAGATCTGGGATGCGTTTCCCGCTGGACCAGACAGTCCGCAGTCGCGATTCCACCAGTCCACCCCTTTCAGCGCCAGGGCCTGTCCTTCGAGAGCGCGGGCTCTCGCGCCGTCCGCGAACGGCCCGAGGCTTGGCCGCCCTGGCGCGCTCAATGTCCCTCCGCTCTGCCTCCGCCTGCGCTGCGTCCGTCACGTGGGCCGAAGGCTGCGAGAGCGTCCGCGTCGGTCGCCTGGCCTCGGAGGAAGTAGCTGGCCCACTGGTTGATTTCGGGGTAGGAGGATTCCCTGGTCACTTGGGTGATCGCGGCTTCGATGTCGAAGTCCGTGGTCCGCAGTTCGACGCCGGGGCCAAGGAGCGCCCAGTGGGCTCCAGCTCGTCCGTAGGGCATACCGACGCTGCCCGGGTTGATGACGAGCCGGCCGTGTGCGAGTCGGACGAACGGCATATGGGTGTGGCCGAGGACCACCGTGCGGATGTCGGACTCGAGTTCGCTGAAGACCTCTTGCCAGCGGTCGAGACGGGAGTCGACCAGGACGACTTCCTCGTCGTCCCGAGGGGTGGCGTGGCAGAACAGGACCCTCCCCAGGCCTTGCAGAAGCAGGGAGAGCGATTGCGGCAGGCGGGTGAGGAGTTCGAGATGGTCCGTGCGCAGTTGTTCGGCAGCCCAGGGCGCGATCGGGTCGGTGATCGTGTCGCGTCGGCCGCGGCGGTATTCGAGGAGCTCGCGGTCGGCGTTCCCACTGACCCAGGCGACACGGTCTCCGAGGGCGTTCAGCAGGTCCAGTACCTGCACTGGTTGCGGGCCTGCTGTGATGTCGCCGGTGAGCACGATGCGGTCCGCAGCGCGCACCTCTGGTTCGTCGAGCACAGCCTCCAGGGCGGGCAGGACTCCGTGGATGTCAGAGAGGACGGCTACTCGCTTCAGCATAGTCACCATGGTGGAACGATGGCCGCCCAGTGGGGATCGTTCCGCTTCCGGCGTAGCCCGAGTTGTCTTGTCCCTACCTGTGGGTCCGCGGCCGCCTGTCGACACCAAGGTGTAGGTGGTCCTACTCCGTTGCAGGAGCGACCCTCTGGGTAGTTGTCCTGTTTTCGGTCTTGGGCCGTTGTGGCAGTGGAACTATGGAGGCCGATCGAGACCTGCCTGGAAGAGGTATTCGTGTGCACGCTCAGGAGACCACGTTCAAGAACCTCGTCCAGGGCGAGAAGCAGTACCAAGTGCCGCTGTATCAACGCACCTACAGTTGGGAACGGGAGCACCTGCAGCAGCTCTGGGACGACGTGCTGGAGCTGGTCGAAGACCAGTCGGAGGGGAGAACTCCGACGGCGCACTTCCTCGGCTCCGTCGTGCTGGCACCCGGTCGGATCACTGCGGGAGGGATGCAGCGCTGGCTCGTTGTCGACGGGCAGCAGCGGCTGACCACCCTGATGCTCGCGTTCACGGCCTTGCGTGACCGCCACCGTGCGCGCGGAGCGGAGCAGAAAGCCGAGCGCATCCATGACTTGGTCCTGGTCAACAAGTACCGAAGCGGTGATGACCACTACCGCCTACTGCCCACGCAAGCGGACCGAGACGCGTTCATCGGCTGTATCGAGACCTGGCCCAAGGCGAGCGGGCCCGGCAACGTGGGCGCCGCTTACCGCTTCTTCCTGACGGCACTGACCGACGGGGAGGAGAACGGAGGTGAGGCGTGGACAGATGTGGTGGAGGCCGTCCTGGGCGGTCTGCTGTCGGTCGTCGAGATCACCGCCGCCGAGGGCGACAACGTCTATCGGATTTTCGAGTCCATCAACAACACCGGCGTGGGACTCAGCCAGAGCGATCTGCTGCGCAACTACGTCTTCATGTGTCTGCCGACGCGCGGCGAGTGGGTCTACCGCAATCGCTGGCTGCCGATGCAGGAACTTCTCGGCCCTGCCAACCTCGAACTCCTGGTGTGGCTCGACCTGGTTGTCGCTGGCAACAGTCGTGCCAAGCAGAGTGAAATCTACCGCGACCAGAAGAGGCGCCTGGAACCCATCAGCACGGACGAAGCCGCACTCGAGAAGGAGATTACGGCCCTCGCAGGACGCGCGGAGCGCCTCATGCGCATCCTGCAGCCCGAGCGGGAACCGGACCCGGATCTGCGCGAAGTCCTTGAGCACCTCTCCCGCTGGGGAGGCCAGACGCACTACCCGCTGGCGCTTCAACTCCTCGACCGCGTGGACGCCGGCCAGACCACGCCCAGCCAGGCAGCCCAAGCGCTCGCCTATTCCGAGAGCTACATGGTGCGACGGCTGTTGGCCGGCCACTCCACGATGGGCAGCAACCGCGTATTCATGGAGATCCCCAAGGAGTTGGAGAAGGACAACGACCCCGGGGAGGCCGTCCGCCGCTTCTTGTCGAAGAACAAGACCGGGGCACGGGTCTGGCCCGACGACGACGCCGTCCGCAAGGCGATTCGCTTGCGACCCTTCTACAAGTCGGGTCGCAGCAACCAGCGCTTCCACGTACTGCGCCGGCTGGAGGAGAGTTACGGGGGAAGCGAACCGGTTGATTACGCCAAAGCAGATCTCACGGTGGAGCACGTGCTCCCTCAGAGCCCCGCTCACCAGTGGCTGGACCTGCTTGCGGAGGAGACCGACGACAGGCAGACCCCGGAAGAGCTCCACGCGTCGCTCGTCCACACACTCGGCAATCTGACCCTTTCGGCGGACAACGCGAAGCTGTCCAATCACCCGTTCCGACGCAAGCAGGAGATCCTGGACTGCAGCGCCCTGCGCATGAACCAGGCCATCGCCGAACAGGAGCGGTGGGGTCAGACGGAGATCCTGGCCCGCGCCGATGAGCTCGCTGACCGGGCAGTCAGACTGTGGCCCGGGCCGGTCACCGGGACGATCCCCGCGGACGACGAGTGGACCGGCTGGCAGGAGTTGCGCTCTGCTCTCCTCTCCATGCCGGCCGGCACGTGGACGACATACGGCGATCTTGCAGCGCTCATTG
This sequence comes from Streptomyces sp. IBSBF 2435, assembly GCF_036815005.1. Taxonomy (NCBI): domain Bacteria; kingdom Bacillati; phylum Actinomycetota; class Actinomycetes; order Kitasatosporales; family Streptomycetaceae; genus Streptomyces; species Streptomyces sp. IBSBF 2435. The sequence goes on from NZ_JAJSYW010000113.1 coordinate 17,295, forward strand.
GCACTCATGCCGTCCCAGTCGGTCAGCACTTGGCCACGAAGGGCGGACTTCACGGCGCCTACCGAGTGCTGACAGCGGACGGCCGCGTTGCAGCGGGCTTTCGTTGGCTGGACGGAACGAAGTCCGGAGATGCCCGCACGAGCTTGGAAGCAGAGGGTGTTCCCTTCGATGAAGCCGGCCGAGCCCGACGCTCTCATCGGTTGACCGCCTCAGACTTGGCGGCGCTCACGGGCAAGGACCTCGACGAGGAAGCCGTGCCTTCCGCTCCCGGGAATGACGCCGGGCAGCAGTCGGCGGCTGCCCGCTTCGAGACGCAGCTGCGCGCCAATCAGACCAAGGAGACCGTAGACGGCGTTCTAGAGGCACTGCGCTTCTGGGAACAGCAGGGTGGCCACCTCGCTTACGGCCGCGCAGCCGAGACGAGCTGTTTCCCCACAGTCCCGCTCAGCGGTATGTCAGGTGTCCGTACGACGTGGCCGCTGGGGATCTACCCGGTGTCCGGCACCGTAGAGGTCGTCTTCCAGTATCTGAAGCGGCGTCCGCCCTTCGATGACGAGCCGCCGCGGCGTGAGCTGATGAGCCGGCTCAACGCGATTGCGGGAGTCGAGCTGGCAGAGGCCAAACTGGACCTGCGTCCGTCCTTCCCCCTGGAGGTATTCGCGACGCACAGCGGTGAGCTCTGTGCGGTGCTGGAGTGGTTTGCGCACACCGTTGCACAAGCTCAGGTGACGAGCGGGCCACTTCCTGACGCTACCTAGCTGTTCGGGGCCGTCGCAGGACGGACTCACCAGATCCGGCGGGATTCAGAACCGCGACACAACCCCAAGGCTGCCAAATCGGCTCCAACCGAGGGCGCTTGCGGCATAATCGTGGTGCTTACCTATCCGTCGGTTCCCTGCATCCACCGCCCCAAGGGGCACTGATGAGGGAGTCCGCCATGGAACCGATTTCACTCCTGTTGATCGTGGTCATTATGTTGATCGCGCGAGGCAGGTGAGACCTTCGGAGGTTGAGCGCCGAGGGCTCCTGAGGGGGCCCTCGGTCATGTCCGAGGCCAAGAGCTCTCGGGATGGGGAAATTCTCCGCATGGGGCATGGCCTCGGTGCATACCCACCCAGCTGCGAGGGGACTCCCAACGACCGCCGCCACTGGTCTCGACGGTGGTTGGCTACCGGGCCATTACAACCGGCGCAGGAGCACCCTCGATGGTGTGCGAGACAGGGGCGAGCTGCATTCTGAGATCTGCGGCAGATGCCTTCGAGCTGGGCTATGCGCCTTGGACCCTCACCGATGCCTCCGCCAGCGACGGAGGGTCGCGTCCACGACTCCAGCCTCACGGTCGCCGCCGGTTCATCGGCACAGGCCACTCAGCTGGTCCCGAAGCTCGACGTCCTGGTGCTGGAATAGCCCCATGACAACGATCACGGACCTGGTCATCGTCGGTGGAGGCCCAGCCGGCTGCGCGGCAGCGGTGATGGCCGCGAGCGTCGGCATGCGGTCGGTCCTGATCGAGCCGGATGCCCTGTGCGCCAAGCTCCAGCACATCGCCGCCATCAACAACGTCGTAGGCGGCCACACCAGCGGGCCGGAACTCGCCGCAGCTATTGCGGCGGACGTCACCCGTGCCGCGCGGTGCGAGGTGGACCTCGGGGCGCGGGCGACCGAGGTACGTGCCCACGACGACCACGTGTCCGTCACGACGGACACCGGCCGCACTATCAGCGCCTCTTACGCGGTCGTGGCCACCGGCGTGGGCCCGGTCCGCGTCTCGGCCGCCGCCTGGCTGACGGTGGCAAGCGGCTCCGACCTGCCCACCCTCTGGGGCGCGGAAGTCCCCGAGATGGCTGCCGATTCCCTCCTCGTGCTGGGCGCAGATCGTCCCCTCGGAACCTTCCTCCGTGCCCACCCGGCTCTCGACGCGACGGTCCTTGTCGCGTATCCGCCGGAGGACGACTACAAGGTCGACGAAGTACGCGAGGACGCCCGCGTCACCCTGGTCCCGGTCACCCGCCTGTCGGTGCAGGTGGGCGGTGCTTCGGCGGTCACCGCTGAGTGGCTCGGCCGAAATGGCCGCCGTGGTGCGGGGACTGCCGACGCTGCCTACCTCAACCTGGGGAGCGCCCCCAGGCCACCGCAAGGCGCTCTGGTGCCCGACAGCACCGGTTACTGCCCGCCGGACCGCCAGCCCCCGCGCATCCTCACTGCCGGTGACCTGCGCTTCTCCCGCTACCAGCGCATCATGGTCGCTGCCGGCTCCGGCAGCGAGGCCGCCTTGGGGGCGTACTACGGCCTGCGGGGTGTGGGGTCTGCGTAACGTGCGGCATCCGAACGAGAAGCGCTGGAACCTCCCTTTGTCACGATTCGTCAGGGTTGTCCCGTGACCTCAGGGAGGCGCGCTGTCGTCGTGGGAGCCGGTGTGGCCGGACTGACCACGGCGGTGCTGCTTGCCGAGAGCGGCTGGCGAATTCATGTGGTCTGTGATCGGCTTCCCGGGGCCACGTCACTTGCTGCGGGGGCTATGTGGGGACCGTACCTGGTAGAGCCGAAGGACCAGGTCGATCACTGGAGTCAACGGTCGCTGGAAGTCTTCGGGACATTGAGTCAGGACCCGGCCACAGGGGTGCGGCTCACCAGCGGCATCGAAGCCTCCCGTACAGCCGAAACCGCGCCGGACTGGGCTATGACGCTGCCTGGCTTCCGTCCGTGTCAGCCGGGCGAACTCCCCATTGGATTCACCGCCGGCTGCCGGTTCAGGGTGCCCCTCATCGACATGCCGGTCTACCTTGCCTACCTCCAGCAGCGCCTCCGCAGGGCCGGAGGAACCGTTGAGCAGCGAACCCTCGGCTCCCTCGCCGAAGCCGGTCCGTCCTCGGCGATCATCAACTGCACGGGCCTCGGCTCCCGCGCTCTCGTACCGGACCCCGACCTGCGTCCGATCCGCGGACAGCACGTCGTCGTCTCGAACCCCGGCTTGACCGAGTTCTTCTCCGAGGACACCGGCACGTCGCCGGACCTCCTGTGCATCTATCCGCACGGCAACACCGTCGTACTCGGCGGCACGGCGATCGATGGTGAGGACGGTTTGGGACCGGACGAGGAGGCAGCGTCAGCCATCCTGCGTAGGTGCGCTGAGGTGGAGCCGCGGCTGGCCGAGGCTCGAATCCTCGGTGGCCGCGTCGGGGCCAGGCCTACCCGAGCCAAGGTGCGAGTCGAGGCTGATCGGCTGGCAGATGGGACGTTGGTGGTACACAACTACGGCCACGGCGGTGCTGGCGTCACGCTGTCCTGGGGGTGCGCCGAGGACGTTCTGACCCTGCTCGGTGGGCGATGACGAGATGCCACGAGCCGCTCAGGGGCGCGATGGACGATGCTGCGTCCGTTCGCCGTTACGGCCCAAGGAGCGCACCCCCGTGCTCCGCCGTCGAGCAGGGAGTCGTCTATGAACGAGTCGTTGGACGAGCGACCGAAGCCGTTCCTGTACGTCGTGGTGTGTGCGGCGGGTGTCGCGGGGGACGTGGGCACGCTGATCACGATGGCGCAGGACCGCGGCTGGGGCGTCGGGGTGGTTGCCACCCCGCAGGGGCTCGGTTTCATTGATGCCGCGGCCGTCGAGGCGCAGACGGGTTACCCGATCAGGTCCGCGTGGCGCTCGCCCGGGGACCCGCGGCCGCTTCCGCCTGCGGACGCCATCGCCGTTGTGCCGGCGACTTTCAACACGATCAACAAATGGGCGGCCGGGGTCTCCGACACGCTGGCGTTGGGCATCCTCTGCGAGGCGTACGGAATGGGCATTCCGACGGCTGTGCTGCCGTACGTGAACTCGGCCATGGCCGCCCATCCCGCTTACCGGGAGAGTCTGGTCCGGCTACGCGGGATGGGCGTCATGGTCAGTTCTTACGAGCCGCATCCGCCGAAGTCGGGCGGAGGCGCTGATCGGTTCCGCTGGGAAGAAGCGCTGGAACTGCTCGGCCCCCCTGCGGACGTGCGGCGGTGAGCACGCTCTCGGGGCGCGGGTTCTCCCCCTGTGAGAGCGTGGTGGCGCGGTGGCGGTCGGAACGTAGTCCACTCGGCTTGCGGAGCCGAGGCCGCCATTCGCGGGCAGACTGCTGCACCCGTGATCAGCTGGTACACGAGCCTGCAGGAGGCTGCCTCTCGTCGGAACTCACCGCGCTCCGCTGCGCCGATACCCGACCCACAGCCGACCTCCAGCCTGGAGCAGCACCTCGTCCACGACCTCGATGAGCACCTCCACGCGACCCTCCAGAGCCTGATGGACGCCGTCGTACAGCCGCTTGCTGAGGCCAGGGGCTATGGCGTCGAGGCGGCGGGCCAGCCACTTGCCCCCGCCGTTCCAGGCGGTGTTGATTGCCAGGGCGAGTTCGGCGGTGCGGCGGGCGAGTTCGGTGCAGATGAAGAGGCGTTCGCCCTGGTCGGTGCAACCTGCGAGGTCGTCGAGGAGGTCGGTGAGCGCGTAGCGGCGGTCTTCGATCTCCTCGACGGGCACTGTGGGAGGACCGGCAGCGGCCAGCGACTTTGCATGGGAGCTGATGCGTGCGCCGACCCCGTCACGGTCGAAGAGCAGGACGCCGTTTGTGCACATCCACATGAGCGGAGACCTCCGATTGCTTATCTCGCGCTCGACAAAGGCGTGCCAGGACTCCTCGGTGTGCACGAGCAGCTCCACCGGCCAGCTGAGCTCGTGGACGCTCAGCCGGTAGGGCGCCGGAGCGCCGTGCAGCAGGATCACGACGTCCAGGTCGGAGGTCGCCGTGCGGCGGTCCGTGATGACGCTGCCGCCGAGGAAGGCCGCTCGTGCGTCGGGGTGGTGTGCTTGGACTACGGCGTTCGCGGCGTCGATTGGGTCCATGAGGGGATTCTCGACCGTTTGAGGCCTGAGCGCATCGCAGTTGGGCTCTGGCGATGTCTACGGGTGCGGTCACCACAGGGTGGGGTCCTTCCGGGGCTGGGG
>NZ_JAJSYW010000114.1:0-22252 GCF_036815005.1 Streptomyces sp. IBSBF 2435
CCGTCCAACGACCCGCCTCCACCATCTCCCGCCGCCGACCACACGGTACACAGCCGGTCGGATGCCGTACCCAAGCGTACATCGGCACCCCGAAGGCGAATACGTGTTCGACTTACCCTGCCCGCACCCCTCCCATATCCGTCGATTTGACGGGAGCCACATGGGGAGCTTGCGACGTGTGGCCCAAAGGATCGGCCGCTTCGCCTGAAACCTCAGGCCGGCGGGACGAGCGTCACGCGCCTACGGTCTCCACCTGACGTCGGGATTGACATGGCCTGTCCAGTCGAAGACGGCCATATTGTCCCAGCCGTCACCGCTGTGGCTGATATCCGCCGGGTCCCAGCCGTTGCCCGGGACCGCGTACCAGGTCGGCTCCCAGTAGAAGACGCCGATCGCCCCAGCGCTGCGGGCGGTGCTCTGCACCGCGTCGAACTCGGCTGCCTGGCCCTGCCAGGTGAGCGGGTATCCCGCACATCCGGAGGTGACCGAGTTGCCGGTTCCGTCGGCGTCCGCCGAGGTGAACGGGTACGCGGTCTCGGCGATGACGACGTCCCTGCCGTAGCGGGACCTCATGTCGGAGACGACACCGCCCATGGTGGACAGCGAGCCGTGCCACATGCAGTAGTACGACAGGCCGGTGATGTCCCAGTTGACACCCTTCGCCTTGATCCCGTCGTAGAACCAGCGTGCGTGCGCGTCGCTGTCCGCGTCCGCGGTGTGGATGACGACCTGGGTGGTACCGCTGCACGCCTTGGTCGCGTTGTAGCCGGACTTCAGCAGCAGGCTGAGGTTGGTGAAGTCGTTGTTCACCACCTTGCCGTCGTTCCACAGCATCCCCGTGTTGATCTCGTTGCCGATCTGCACGCTGTCCGGCGTGGTGCCCTGGGCCTTGAGGCTGTTGCAGACGTCGTAGGTGTAGTTGTAGACGTCCGTCTGCAGCTGGCCGATGCCGTGGCTCTCCCATGCCGCCGGCTTGTTCTGCTGCCCCGGGTCCGCCCAGCTGTCGGAGTAGTGGAAGTCGACCAGCAGTTTCAGTCCCTTGGCCTTGACCGTCTTCGCGTACTGCAGCACCTTCGCCTTGTTGTTGTAGCCGCCGGCCGGGTTGTTCCAGACCCGCAGCCGGGCGTAGTTGACGCCGGCATCCTTGAGGATGTCCAGCGGATCGCGGGCGTTGCCGCTCGCGTCGTAGTATTTCGCGCCGAGATCCAGTGCCCGCTGGGCGGTCGACACGTCCGCGCCGCGCATGCCGAGCGAGGTCGCCGCCGACGCGGACGACGACGTGCCCGGTATGGCCACCGGCAGGACGAGGGCCGCCAGGAGCAGAGCTGACTTCACAATCCTGCCTGGTTTGTCCGTCATCATCTTCGCTCTCCTCTCCGTGACCCGCCGAGGGCCCTCACGTGACGGTGTCGCAGCGGCCGCCGTTCATGCTCAGCGCCACCGGATCGGCCACCTGGCCGCTCGAAGTGCCGTTGAAGCCGAAGTAGACGGAGGCGCCGGGTGCGAGGGAGCCGTTCCAGCTGACCGGCTTGGCGCTGACCTGGTGCCCGCTCTGGGTGATCTCAGCCTGCCAGCGGTCGGTGATCTGCTGGTTGTCGGCGAAGGACCACCTCAGTTCCCAGGGGGAGACAGCCGTCGTGCCGGTGTTCTTCAGGTACACCACAGTGGTGAAGCCGGCGCTCCACCGGTAGGAGGTGTAGGTGACCTGGCAGGCCGCCTTGCCCCCGCCGTGGCCGCCGCTGCCGCCGAGGTCGTCCGCGTAGGAGGCGACCCAGGCCAGTGGTGCGTTCCAGTTGATGGCGCTCTCGTTGGTGGAGTAGGACTCGATGTCGTCGATGTAGCACATCGCCGGCGCGCAGCCGGTCAGCTTGCTCTGCGCGGTCGGGTCCTCCAACTGGCTGTCCGGGCCTCCGGCCAGGGTGCCAGCCGGCGGGTTGGGCAGGTCGGCGTCGAGCTGGTGCGCCCAGATGCGGCTGTGCTGGTTGTGTGAGTTCCGCTCGCCGAAGCCGGTGACGTAGGACTCGTTCAAGGGGTTGCGGCCCAGGATGTAGTCCAGGGCGTGCAGCACCGCGTCCTGGTACTTGGCGCTGCCGGTCAGGTCGCCCGCCACGCCGAGCACCACGGCGTTGTTGAGCACCTGGCTGTTGGACCCCCACACGTAGTGCTGGCCGGAGGGCGCGTAGGGCAGGCCGTAGAGCGCGGTCTGCGAGTCCTCGGCGTAACCGTCGGCGGCGTCGGTCACCATGGAGCGCACGGTGGCGAGCTGGGTTGCGGTCAGCTTGTTGGGCACGGTCGCGAGGTCGAGGGCGCCGAGTGCGGCGGTGGAGCCCCAGGAGAACCCGTCGGGCGGGAAGACGGCGGCGGTGTCGCCATGCAGCGGGGAGCTGAGCACCGCCTGGCGGTAGGAGTCGTCGCCGGTGGTGATGAAGAGCTCTGACGCAGCCCAGTAGAATTCGTCGGTGACGTCGCTGTCGCTGTAGGCGCCGCCGCCGGTGGCGTCGTTGGGGTCGGCGTAGACGGCCGGGTGGGCCTCGGCCGCGGTCCACGCCTTCTGCGAGGCTGCCAGGCAGCGATCGGCGAACGCCGCGTCGTAGGGCCGGAACAGCCGGGCGCACTGGGCGGCTGCCGCGGCCAGGTTGAGCGTGGCGGCGGTGGACGGCGGGTGGAGCAGGCGCGGCTGGGAGTCCTTGTCCGGTGCCTGCGGGAGGCCGGTCCACGCCTGGTCGTGCAGCTTGTGGTGGGCCATGCCGGCCAGCGGCTGTCCGTCGGGGACCTGCATCTCCATCAGGAAGCCCAGTTCCCAGCGGGCCTCGTCGAGGATGTCGGGCACGCCGTTGCCCGTCTCGGGCACCTTCAGCCTGCCGTCGCCCAGCGCCGCGCCGTTCGCCCCCTCGGCGGTCAGCGTGCGCTCGTAGGAGTTCATCAGCTCGGAGACCGCGATGCCGCCGTTGACGACGTACTTGCCCTGGTCGCCGGCGTCGTACCAGCCGCCCGCCGCGTCCAGGGTGTAGTCGCACACGCCCGGCTGGCAGGACACGTCGTTGTCACCGGTGTTGGGGGCGACGTTGAGGTGCCCGGCGGGTCGGGCGTACGCGGCGCCGGCTATGGAGCCGTCGATGGCGATGCCGCTGCGCTGGTTGTAGTAGTAGGCGAGGGAGTCGGTCCGCAGCGCGGAGTAGACGTCGTCGGCGATGGAGAACGGCTCGCTGGTCTGGTCGCCGATGGTGACGGTGTAGCCGTCGCCGGGGGTGGTGTAGCTGCCGAAGTCGAACGTCTGGACGTTCTGGTCCGAGGTCGGGTCGGTGCCGCCGGGCTCGGTGGTACCGGTCGCGACAGCGGTCCCCGCGGCATTCCTGAGCGTCCAGCTCTGCGGCTCGGCGGCGTCGGTGACGAACGTGCCGTCCTTCGGTCCGCCGGGCAGGTAGCCGACCTGGTCCACCCGGACCGGGGAACCGGTGTCAGGCGTGTAGACGGGCGGCTCGGCGCCGCCGCGCAGCGAGATGTCGTCGAGGCACAGCGTGAACGCGTGGGAGCTGCCGCCGACCTGGAAGGCGAGCTGGGCGGCGTCGTTGTCCGCCCTGGCGGTGAAGGTGTGGGTGATCGGCGCCGAGGTGTCGCCGATCTGGTCGTGCTCGGACAGCTCGGTGGTGTAGGGGTCGACAGCCATCTGCACGTTGGTGGTGATGGTGACCGGCACCGAGGCGGTCGCGGTGTAGCTGAGCGTGTAGCTCTCGCCCGCGATGAGGGGAAGGTCGCTCTGCCCGATGATGGCGTCCCACGGATTGGCTGTGTCCCCCGGGATGTCCGCGCAGAGCCTGCCGTCCACGACGGAGGCCGGGCTGTTCGCCGTCCACCACCAGGGAGCCGTGCCTCCGTTGGAGAAGTCGCCGTTGACGATCTGCTCCGGCGGCTCGTCGGCGGCGCCGGCCGGAGCGGCCAGCGCGGCGCAGAGCAGGCCGGCCACGGCGAGCGCGCCCAGTGCGCGGCCGCGGAGCTGCCGGACCTGTCCGGGACGTCTCGGAGCGTGGGAGCGTGGTGAGTGGGGGATCACGGTTCGTTCCTTCCGGCGGACACGAGACAGTGGGAGCGCTCCCACGCATGGTGGTGCGTGCCGGGGGCAGCGTCAAGGTGCCGAACCGGCCGCGCCCGGGGACCGACGTGTCCACCGGCGGGTCCACTGCCGGTTGCTGCCGCCGTTGCAGGTTCAGAGTTCGAGCAGCGCGCCGTTGGCGGTGGCGGCCCCGGTGACGTCCGGGCACAGGCGGGAGCCGACGCTGGTGACGGTGCCGTTCGCCGCGTACGGCGCCGGCCCCATTGCCCTCAACGCGCTGCCCGACGACGGGGGCCGCCCGTTGCCCGCCCGTCGCCTCGGCCCGAGGCGGCTGCGCCTGGGAACTTCGTTCCAGGGTGGGACCGGCTCCTTCCCCGAAATGCGGCAGAAGCGCAGGTGCCGCACGCGTGGAAATGCAGGAACACGGAACACGGACTGCGGAGCGCAGGAATACGACAAAGAGCATGGGCAGATATAAGTTGGCCGCAGGAGGCAGGAAAATACCGGCCAGGAGGGCGGCCTAATGGAAAGGGGTCGCTTGGCCGCGAGGGCGGCCAGGGGATAACCCGACAGAAGCGCGCTTGTGCGGAGCTGTCGTTCTGGGCTGCCAACGCCCTTCTCGGTTACGACAGTTGACGAATCGCCGGCCATGCTAGCCGCGGCCGTCGCAATCCGTCAATACGGGGGATTTGGGGCACGTGTGATGGATCGACACGGCAGAGATGGATGAGGTATTTGCGGTCCTACGGCGGGGCTTGACATCGCAGAATTCAGCGATGAAAGTTCGGAGCGGGAATACGGCACACCCTCGCCGACAGTTCCGCCTCCCATTGATCCAGACCATCCGCCGACGTCGGCCAACCGATAAACACCGTCGGGGACGAGAGCTTCACCGGTTCCGGCGCCGTGCCGGCGTTCCCGCGGGGTACGCCGTTCCCGGTGAATCGGCAACCGGCAAAGCCGGAAACGCGGACGGGTCCAGGGGCGGTCGGCCGATGAGGGCCGACTCCACGCGTCCTGGGCAGGAGCGGGAGCAGTCGCGCCCGGTTCCCCCTGGACGGGTCGGCCTGCTCGCGGGCACCCGGGGCGTCGCACGGGCCGAGCCCGTCGACGGCGGCGAGAGGAGCGAACGGCGCTTGAGGCGGCACGACATGACGACAAGTCGACACGAAGGAGGAATGCCGTGACCGGCGAGGACATCCGTGCCCGGCTCGCCGCTGACCCGGAGCTGGGGGCGGGCAACGTGCTTCCCGCGCTGTTGGCTCTCGGGGCCGACCCGGCGGGCCCCGGCGCGGCCTTCGACACCGCAGTCGACGGCCGCCCTGCCGGCCTTCCGCTGACGCTCGGCGAGCTGCGCGAGCGGGTCGCCGCCCGGGCGGCGTGGTGGCACGCGCACGGCGTCGGCCCGCGCGACCCGGTGGCGGTGTACGTGTCGGGGGCTGCGGACTGTCTGCTGACCTTCCTGGCCCTGACCTGGCTCGGGGCGATTCCCGCGCTGATGGACCGGTCCCTGACGGGCGGCGCAGCCGCCGCGTACGTACGCCGGCTGCGCCCGGTGGCACTGATGACCGACCCCGGGCACCGCGCCCTGCTGGCCGGCTACGGCATGGAGTCCGTCGCCCTGCACGCGGAAGCGGCGGACACCGGCACCGCGGACCCGGCGGACGCGCCCGCACACTACCGCCACCACGCCGACGACCCGGTGGCCGTCACCCACTCCGCGGACACCACCCGGGCGCCCGCGGCCGTGGTGCACTCCCACGCCGGCCTCTTCGCGGCCGTGCGGCTGCTCCAGCTGACGGCTCCGCCTGCCCGGGGCGCAGAGCGCGTGCTCAGCGCACTGCCCTCCGCCCACGCGGCCGGCGTCCAGGCGCTGAACACGGCGCTGTGCCTGCGCAGCGACCCCCTGTTCCTGTCCGCGCCGCACGACGGCCCCGCGGTGGTGGCCGCGATCGAGCGCTGGAGGCCCGGCGCGGTCCTCGGCTCCGGCGCCACCTGGGCACAGTTGGCCGCGATGGACCTCGCCGCGCACGACCTCGACTCCGTGTCGCTGTGGCGGAGCACCGGAGGCTGCGCGCCCGAGCCGCACATCCGCAAGCTGGTCGCGGCCGGCTCGCACGAGGCCGTCACCCGCGAGGGCGTCCGCCGTACCGCCGGCTCCAGCTTCCTGGACGGCATGGGCTCCACGGAGATGGGCCACCCCGTCTTCCACCTCACCCACACCCGCACGAGCGAGCGGTACGGGCGATGCGTCGGCGTCCCGCACGGCTTCGCCGAGGTGGCGCTGCTCGACCTGGCGACGGGCCGGGAGGTCCCGGTCGGCGAGGTCGGCCACCTGGGCGTGCGGGGACCGACCCTGGCTCCCGGCCACTGGAACGACTCGGCGGCGACGTACCGCAGCCGACGGGGCGGCTACCACCTCACCGGCGACCTGATGTACCGGGACGGGGCGGGCCTCTACTATCACGTCGACCGGGCGGCGGACGCGGTGCCGCTGGGCGGCGGGGAGTGGCTGTACGCGGCGATGTCGGAAGAGCGCGTCCTCGCCGCGTGTCCCGAGGTGCACGACTGCACGGTGGTCTCCGACCGGGTCCACGGCGAGGTCGTCACCGACGTCCTGCTCGCGCTGCACGCGGGCGCCGACCGGCGGACCGACCGTACGGGCGCGGTCCGCGCCGCCCTGACGTCCGCCGCCGCGGCGACGCTGCGCAGGGTGGTGGTGATCGACGACGCGGACCGGGTCTCCGGACCGGTGGACAAGTCCGTGATGCGCGAGCGGCATCGCGCGCGGACGGCGGGTGCTGACGCGGGCACCGCGGAGGGGCCGCCGGCGCCGCCGCTCGCCGAGCAGGTGGCCGTCGGCTTCGCCGGGGACGGCGAAGGCGTGGGTGAGATGTCCTGGGGCATGTGGGAGATATGGGGCGCGATGTGCCGACAGGAGTCCGGGCTGCCGATCGGGGGGCGGGCGCCGCTGGAGGCCGGCAGGACTCTCGACGACATCGCGGAGGAGCTGCGCTACCTGATGGGCCGCTTCCCCGCCATGCGCACCCGGCTGCGCTTCGACGCCACCGGACGGCCCCGGCAGCGCCTCTTCGCCACCGGCAAGATCACCCTTGAGGTCTACGACGCCGGCCCGGACGCCGACCCGGACGAGGTCGCCGCGGCGGTCGAGGCACACTACCGGCGCACCCCCTTCGACTACGCGAACGCGTGGCCGGTGCGTATGGCGGTGGTGCGGCAGCACGGCAGGCCGGTGCAGCTGGTGACCATCCTGCACCACCTGGTGATGGACGGGCGCGGCGGTGCGGTCATGCTCCGCGACGTGGGGGCGCGCGAGACCACGCCGGCCACCGGTATGCAGCAGCTCGAACAGGCCCGCTGGCAGCGGTCGTCCGCCGGGCAGCGGCAGAGCGAGCGGACACTGCGGTTCTTCGAGAACATCCTGCGGACGGTGTCCGCACGGCAGTTGCCCGGACCCACGGACCCGCGCACGCCGCGGCACTGGATGGCCGAGTTCCGCTCACGGGTACTGGCCGAGGCCCTGCCGATGATCGCCGCACGAACAGGCGCCGGGACGCCGGCCGTCCTGCTGGCGCTGTTCGCGCTCGGCCTGCACCGGGCCACCGGCATCAGCCCCGTGGTGGTCCGCCCGGTGATCAGCAACCGGTTCCGGCCGGGCCTCTCGGACGTGGTGTGCCCCGTCTCGCAGTCGGGCATGTGCTCCCTCGACGTCGAGGGAGCCACCGCCACCGAGGTCGTCCAGCTGACCGGACAGGCAAGCATCTCCGCCTGGAAGTACGCCTATTACCAACCGGAGGACCTGGACGCGCTGATCGCCCGGCTCTCCCGCGAGCGCGGCGAGGACATCGTGATCGGGACGTACTTCAACGACCGCACCGCTCACGCCCCGACGCCGGACGCCGCCCAGCAGGTGACCGCCGACGAGCCGGCCGAGCAGCTCCGGGCCGCGCGCGACGACACCGCCTTCGCCTGGACCCGGCGACAGGACACCTCATCCGAGCGGTTCTTCGTCTACGCCGACAACACGCCGGACGGCGGGCTGGTGTTCGACATCCGCATCGACACGCACTACGTCTCACCCGCCCAGGCCGAGGCATTCGCCAGGTGCATGGAGGACGCGGCGGTCGAGGCGGCGCTCGAGGACGCGGGCAGCCGCGGGGAACCGCTGGCCGCCGCCGCGCCGCCGGAAAGGCCGGCCCGTTGACCGGGCGGGTGGCGGTGGCCTGTCACCTCCATCGGCCACCGGTCCTCATCGAGGACGGCTTGCGCCGCGCCGGCCTTCCTGACCTCGCCGACGACATCAGCCGCCGCTTCCGGCACCTGCGCGAGACATCCGGCTTCGCAGAGAACGGTTGTGACCGTCAGGCGTCCGCGCCCCTGGTGCTGCGACCGCACGCAATCCAACACGGCGGAAGGCCTGCTGACCCACCGCGGGCCGCTGCGCGGTGCCGGCATCCGGCGGCTTGCTGCCGCCGGATGCCCGCACCACCTCATCGAATGAGTCAGCACCATACTCGAAAGTTTTCGCACCGCCTGCTTGCCGAAGGGAGCTCGCACCAGGCATGCGGGTAGCACGGGACCCGATCAGGGTCCCAGGCCTGTTTGTGTGAGATGTATTGACGTGTGCCGATGGCTCGACCTAGGGTGCCGAAACGATCGCAAGGCGCGCGAAACTTTCGGTCCGGAGCGCGAGTTCAGGGCGGTAGCGGGGAGCTTCCAGCTCCCCATCGGGGGCCTGCGAGGCGCAAAAGGGGAGGCGAGCACGCATTCCCAGGCGACCCACAGCGGGAGAACAGGTTGAATGTTAGCGCTCATCAGGCAAACCATGCGATGATCCCCGTCTGCCGGATTCCCGCCGCATGTGCAGAGTGCCCGCCTTCGGCGTAATCGGACTCCGTATCGCCACTCCGCTCATGGCGCGGTCTACGTTTGCGCTCACCCTGAGCAAACGGCCGCCCTTCGCCTGCTTACCGAACGAACCTCCTCCTCGGCGACGACACGCCGTGTGCCTTCGCTGCCGGTCGTCGCTCACCGCGCACTGGACACCGCGGCACGACAACTGCCGTTGCGCGACGGTTCGTTGAGAGGCTCCCCCAGCCCGCTGCACCAGCCTGGGGCCGGACGACCGGATCAGTACGTGCACGAGGCCTTCGGTGCCCACCAGGCCATCGCCGCTGCACAGACCAATCCCACCAGTGACGACAATGACGACAGATCAGGGAGATTCCACGATGACGAGAAAGATACGCAGCGCAACAGCTGCGGGGATCGGCTTGGGCATCGCGCTTGCTGCCACCGCTTGCGCCGGCGGCAGCGACGACAGCAGCAGCAGCGACAACGGCGGCGGCGGTTCGTCGGGTGGCACGGTCGCGGTGACCGTCTGGGAGAACGCGCAGCCCGGCCCCGGCGCGGAGTACTGGAAGAGCGCTGCGGCGGAGTACCACGCCCAGCACCCGAACGTCACGATCAAGATCCAGTACGTCCAGAACGAGGACCTCGACGGCAAGCTGCAGACCGCGCTCAACTCGAACTCCGCGCCGGACGTCTTCCTTCAGCGCGGCGGCGGCAAGATGCAGGCCATGGTCAACGCCGGCCAGCTCCAGACGCTGAACCTCACCGACGCCGACAAGGCGAACGTCGGCGCGGCCGCCCTCGCAGGCGATTCGATCGACGGCAAGGTCTACGCGATGCCGCTCGACACGGAACCCGAAGGCATCTACTACAGCAAGGACCTGTTCAAGCAGGCCGGCATCACCGCCACGCCGACCACGATGGACGAGCTCACGGCCGATGTCGCGAAACTGAAGGCGATCAACGTCGCGCCGATCGCGGTGGGTGCCAAGGATGCCTGGCCGGCCGCGCACTGGTACTACAACTTCGCCTTGCGCGAGTGCAGCCGGGACAGCATGACCGAGGCCGGCAAGTCGCTCAAGTTCGACGATCCGTGCTGGACCAAGGCGGGTGACGACCTGTCCTCCTTCCTGAAGATCGGCCCCTTCCAGAACGGATTCCTGACGGCCCCCGCGCAGCAGGGCGCCGGGTCCTCGGCGGGCCTGCTGGCGAACCACAAGGCTGCCATGGAGCTGATGGGCAACTGGGACCCGGGGGTGATCGGCACCCTGACCCCGGACCAGAAGCCGCTCCCCGACCTGGGCTGGTTCCCCTTCCCCTCCGTGGCCGGCGGCCAGGGCGACCCGAGCGCCATCATGGGCGGCAGCGGCGGATACTCGCTGTCCAAGAACGCGCCGAAGGAGGCCTTCAGCTTCCTCCAGTTCCTGGTGACCAAGGAACAGCAGGAGGGCTACGCCAAGGGCTTCGTCACAATCCCGGTGAACAAGGCCGCCCAGTCGGTCGTCACCGATTCGTACAACATCTCGGCGCTGCAGGCCTTCAACAAGGCCGCGTATTCCATGCAGTTCCTCGACACCGAGTACGGCCAGAACGTCGGCAACGCGATGAACACCGCCGTCGTGAACCTGCTCGCCGGCAAGGGTTCCGCGGCCGACATCGTCAAGGACACGAACAAGGCTGCCGAGAGGGGCTGAGTAAGTAGCCCATGAGCGACACCCTGGGTACTGACACGGCCATCGGCCGCCAGTCGCAGGGCACGTCTCGGGCCGGGGGCGCTGCCACGCCCCCGACCTCGCCGCGGGCGGCTTCACGCCGCCGCGGGCGTGCCAGGATGCGACTCGAGATCGCCCTCCTGTCCGGACCGGCGATCCTCATGTTCCTGGCTTTCGTGATCTTTCCGGTCGCGCTCGCCGCGTACTACGGCTTCTACCGCTGGCACGGATACGGAGCACCCACCGACTGGGTCGGCCTGAACAACTACAAGCTGATCCTCACCGACCCCGCGTTCCAGCAGGTCCTGAGGCACAGCTTCATGATCATGGGACTGTCGCTGGTCATCCAGGGGCCGCTGGCGATCATCCTCGCGCTCCTGCTCAACCAGAAGATCCGCGGCCGCTCGATCATCCGGGTGCTGATCTTCGTGCCCTACATCATCTCCGAGGTCATCGTCGGCACCGGCTGGAGCCTGATGCTCCAGGGCGACGGCGCCGTGAACGACCTGCTGCGGCAGATCGGCCTGGGCTCCCTGCAGGCAGACTGGCTCTCCGACCCGAAGCTGGCCATCTGGACGCTGATGGCCATCATCTCGTGGAAGTACGTCGGCTTCGCGGTGATCCTGATGCTCGCCGGCCTCCAGTCGATCCCCGGGGAGCTCTTCGAGGCCGCCCAGATCGACGGCGCCTCCTACTGGCAGATACAGCGCCGCATCACGCTGCCGCTGCTGGGACCGACGATCCGCATCTGGGCGTTTTTGTCGATCATCGGCTCCCTGCAGCTGTTCGACCTCGTCTACATCATCTGGGGCCAGTACGTCTCGGGCACCGCCGGCACCTCGACCATGGCGATCTACATGCTCGCCCAGGGCCGCAACGCGGGCAACTACGGCTACGGGAGCGCCATCGCGGTCGTGATGTTCCTGATATCGCTCGTCGTGGCGCTGATCTACCAGCGCTTCGTCCTGCGCCGTGACCTACGGGGAGCCGTCACGGAGGGAACCGTCTGATGAGCGCGACCACTGCACGGTCCCGGTTCTCCTCCGCCCCCGGGCCGAACGGCCGCAGCGGTCGCCGGGCCGGTCGTGACGCGCCGCAGAAGTGGGGAAGCCCCTTCGCCTACGTTGTCGCACTGCTGTTCATCGGGGCCTGTATCGCTCCGGTGATCTACATCGTGCTCGGCGGATTCCGCACCAACTCGCAGATCACCACGAGCCCTGCCGCCCTGCCGCGCCCCTGGATCACCGCCAACTACGTCAACGTCCTGAAGTCCACGAGGTTCTGGGGCGAGTTCGCGAACTCCGTCCTGGTCGCGCTGGCGAGCACCGTCGGCATCGTCGTCCTCGGCCTGATGGTGAGCTTCGTGATCGCGCGCTACGACTTCAAGCTCAAGGGCGCGATGTACTCGCTGTTCGCCGCCGGCCTGATGTTCCCGATGGTCATCGCGATCACCCCCCTCTACATCGTCATCAAGGACCTCGGCCTCATCGACAACCTGCTCGGCGTGATCGTCCCGCAGATCGCCTTCGGCCTGCCGACGACTGTCATCATCCTGGTGCCGTTCCTGCGCGCCATACCCCATGAGATCGAGGAGGCCGCCGCGATCGACGGTACGAGCCGACTCGGCTTCTTCGTCCGCATGGTGATCCCGCTGTCGGTGCCCGGTGTGGTGACAGTCGCCATCCTCGCTTTCATCGGCAGCTGGAACAACTACGTCCTTCCGCTGTACGTCCTCAACTCGCAAGCGAACTTCACCCTGCCACTCGGTGTCCAGGCGTTCTCCTCGCAGTACTCCACCGACACTGCGAAGGTCCTCGCGTTCACCTCTCTCGCGATGCTGCCCGCGCTGGTCTTCTTCTCCATCTTCGAGAAACGGATCGTCGGCGGTCTCACGGGCGCCGTGAAGGGCTGAGATCACGGCAGAGCACGCACCCGTTGTGAGCCTGCCCGTGCCGTACCCCGGTAGGGGCAGGCCGCTGGGCGGCGCCTTCGCGCGGCCCGCACCATCCCCAGACAAGGACCACTGAATTGCCGCGCGCACACATCACGGTCACCCGGCAGGCGTTCATCGCTCCTGTCCGACGCCGCACCTTCGGCTCGTTCGTCGAACACCTCGGCCGCTGCGTCTACACCGGCCTCTTCGAGCCTGGACACCCGACCGCGAACGAGGACGGATTCCGCATGGACGTCGTCGGACTCGTCAGGGAGCTCGGCAGCACGACCGTCCGCTACCCGGGCGGAAACTTCGTCTCCGGCTTCAGGTGGGAGGACGCGGTCGGTCCGCGGGAGCAGCGCCCGGTGCGCCGCGACCTTGCGTGGCACGCACTCGAATCGAACCAGGTCGGCCTCGACGAGTTCGCCAGGTGGCTCAAGCTCACCGGCTCCGAGCTGATGCTGGCGGTCAACGTCGCCACGCGAGGCATCCTGCCCGCACTGGACCTGCTCGAGTACACCAACCACCCGTCGGGCACGGCGCTGTCGGACCTTCGCGTCGCCAACGGCACGCCGGACCCGCACAACGTCCGCATGTGGTGTCTCGGCAACGAGATGGACGGCCCCTGGCAGACCGGCTTCATGACGGCTGACGACTACGGCAAGATCGCCGCCCGCACCGCCGCCGCGATGAAGATGGCGGACAAGGACCTCGAACTCGTCGTCTGCGGTTCCTCCGGGTCCGGCATGCCGACGTTCGGCGACTGGGAGCGCACGGTGCTGGAGCACGCATACGACCATGTCGACTACGTCTCGTGCCACGCCTACTACCAGGAGCACGACGGCGACCTCGGCTCCTTCCTCGCCTCGGCGACCGACATGGACTACTTCATCGACACCGTCGTCGCGACCGCCGACCACGTGGGGTTCAAGAAGCGCTCCGACAAGAAGATCAACATATCCTTCGACGAGTGGAACGTCTGGTACCTCAAGGAGCATATGGAGTCGCAGGAGGTCGACACCGAGTGGCGCCATGCTCCTCGGCAGCTGGAGGACACGTACACGGTGGCGGATGCCGTCGTCGTCGGCAACCTCCTGATGACGCTCCTCAAGCGCAGCGACCGCGTCACCTCGGCGTCGCTCGCGCAACTCGTCAACGTGATCGCGCCGATCATGACCGAGCCCGGCGGCCCGGCCTGGCGGCAGACGACCTTCTACCCGTTCTCGATCACCAGCCGGCTCGCGTCCGGCGAGGTGGTACGGCCCGTGATCGAGACGCCCGTGTACGAGACGGCGCGGCACGGCGAGGCAGCTGTCGTCGACGCCGTCGCGACCGTCGACGGGGACCGCGCCGCGGTCTTCCTCGTCAACCGCGACCTCGCCGAGGCCGCGCAGGTCACGATCGACGTGCGCGGCCTCGGCTCTTCGCGCGTCGTCGAGGCGGTCACGCTCGCCGACTCCGACGCCTACGCGAAGAACACACTCGCCGAGCAGAACCGGGTGGCCCCGTCCGCCAACACCAGCGCGGCACTTGCCGACGGAGTGCTCACCATCGACCTGCCGCCGGTCTCCTGGACGGCGATCGCCCTCGGCTGAGCGACGGCACGCAGCACATCCGCCGCCGCGGCAGGCGTGTCCTCACCCTTCCCGTCCTTCCGGCCCGGCAGTCACGGACGGCTGCCGGCGCTGCCGCCCTCCTGGTCGAAGTGCTCGCGCAGCCACTGCTCGGTCGTGCTCACATGGATCAGGGCCGCGGCCTCGGCAAGGGCCCGGTCCCGTGCGACCAGGGCGTTGTAGATCGCCCGGTGTTCCGCTACGGTCCGGTCGCCGGCCTTGTCGTCGACCAGCCCGCGCCACACCCGGGCACGTACCGTGCGGCTGGAGATGCCCTCCAGCAGTGTGGTCAGCGTGCTGTTGCCCGCGGAGGCGATGACGGCGAGGTGGAACGCGGCGTCGTGCTTGTTGAGCAGTTCGACATCGTCGCTCGCGCGCGTCATCGCGTCCAGGTGGTACTTGATCCCGGTGAGGTCCTCCTCGGTGATCCGGTCGGCAGCCAGACCGGTGGCGATCGGTTCGAAGAGTCTGCGGACCTCGGTCAGCTCCAGCAACGTGTCGCCGCGCAGCAGTTCCACCGCGGACCCGAGGCCCTCCAGCAGCAGCGCCGGCTCAAGGCTGGTCACATAGGTGCCGTCTCCTCGCCGGATTTCCAGAACCCGTGCGACCACGAGGGCTTTGACCGCCTCACGCATCAGGTTGCGGGAAAGCCCGAGGTCCGAGGCCAACTGCTGCTCGGGAGGCAGTTTCGCCCCGGGGAGAAGCTCTCCCGACTGGATGAGTTCCCTGATCCGGGCGATGGCTTTGTCGGTCAGTGACATCGAGGGTCCCCCACTCTCCTGCAGGCGCTGGATGAGGGTAGCAGGGTCATCCAATGTCTGGCCAGACATGGGATGGATAATCCCCGGTCGTGCGACATGCCTCGTATCACCCACAGTCGGCTCTAGCTGCATCATCGCAAGTGTTCCGTGACATCCTCTAGACAGGCAGTCGGCGTGACCCGTATAAATCCATCCCATGTCATGGATGCAGCAGTGCCCCTGGGCGCGTACCCATGGGATCCGGAAGGGCCAGGGCACATGGCCGAGCTGATCATCGCCGTGGAGACGGCCGATATCCGCTTCCCCACCTCGCTCGACCTGGACGGATCCGACGCGATGAACCCGGAGCCGGACTACTCGGGTGCCTACGTGACCGTACGGACCAGCAGCGGGGCGGCGGGCTACGGCCTGGCCTTCACCGTGGGCCGGGGCAACGAGGTGGAGGTCGCCGCCGTCCAGTCCCTCGCCCGACTCGTCGTAGGCCTGCCGGTCGACGAGGTGCTGGGCGACCTCGGTGCCTTCTCGCGCCGCCTGACCGGCGACAGCCAACTGCGGTGGCTGGGGCCGGAGAAGGGCGCGATCCACATGGCCGCGGCGGCGATCGTCAACGCCGTCTGGGACCTCTACGGCCGCCGGGAGGGCAAGCCGGTCTGGCGCCTGCTGGCCGAGCTGTCCCCTGAGCAGTTGGTCGACCTGGTGGACTTCCGCTATCTACAGGAGGCACTGACCCGCGAGGAGGCTCTGGACATCCTGCGCCGGGCCGAGCCCGGCCGGGCCGAGCGGGCCGAGCAGCTGATGTCCGAGGGCTTCCCCGCCTACACCACCACGCCGGGCTGGCTGGGCTACTCCGACGAGAAACTGGTCCGCCTGTCGAAGGCCGCCGTCGCCGAGGGCTTCACCCAGATCAAGCTGAAGGTGGGGGCGGACCCCGAAGACGATGTCCGGCGGATGCGGCTGGCCCGCGAGGCGGTCGGACCGGACATCCGTATCGCGGTCGACGCCAACCAGGCGTGGGGCGTGCAGCAGGCGATCGAGTGGATGCGGCAGCTGGCTCCCTACGACCCCTACTGGATCGAGGAGCCCACGTCGCCTGACGACATCCTCGGCCATGCCGCCGTCCGCAAGGCGGTCGCACCGATCAAGGTGGCCACCGGGGAGCACACGCACAACCAGGTGATGTTCAAGCAGCTGCTGCAGGCCGGCTCCCTGGACATCCTGCAGATGGACGCCAGCAGGACCGCGGGGGTGACGGAGAACGTCGCGATCCTGCTGCTGGCCGCCAAGTTCGGCGTCCCGGTGTGCCCGCACGCCGGGGGCCTGGGCCTGTGCGAGATGGTCCAGCACCTGGCCATGTTCGACTACGTGGCCGTCTCCGGCTCCATGCGGAACCGCGTCATCGAGTACGTCGACCACCTCCACGAGCACTTCACCGACCCGGTGCGCATCCGCCGGGGGCGCTATCTGGCGCCGACCGCCCCCGGGCTGAGTGCCGAGTTGCACGCGCAGTCAGCGGCCGCCCACCGCTTCCCCGAGGGCGCTGTGTGGAGGCGGAAGGCGGCATGAGCGGCCCGCGCCGCATCCGCCTCCGCACCTGATCCGGTCCGCCCCGTACGCGCAAAAGACCCCGAGGAGACCAGCAATGAAGCCAGCCTCCATCAGAACCACCGCCCTGGCAGCCGTCCTCGCCGCTGTGGCGATCCCGGTGCTCGCCGCGTGCAACTCCGACTCCGGCGGCACGTCCGCCGTCGGCGTGGACTACCCCCGCTCCGACACCGACTTCTGGAACTCGTACATCAAGTACACGCCGCAGTTCGCCAAGCAGCTCAAGATGACGCTGAAGACGACGAACTCCCAGAACGACGTGGCCAAGCTCACCGCCGACATCCAGACCTTCATCAGCCAGGGCGTCAAGGGCGTGGCGATGGCTCCGCAGGACACCGCCGCGATCGCCCCGACGCTCGACCAGCTGGCGAGCAAGAAGATACCCGTCGTCACCGTCGACACCCGCCCCGACAGCGGCAAGGTGTACATGGTGGTCCGTGCCGACAACCGTGCCTACGGCCGGAAGGCCTGCCAGTTCCTCGGCGCCAAGCTCGGCGGCAAGGGGGCTGTCGTCATGCTGGAGGGCGACCTGTCCTCGATCAACGGCCGGGACCGCACAGAGGCCTTCAACTCGTGCATGAAGCAGGCCTTTCCCGGCATCAAGGTCTACGGGGAGGCGACCAACTGGGACGGCGCCGCCGCGGCGCAGAAGCTGCAGACGGACCTGACCGCCCACCCCGGCGTCAAAGGGGTCTACATGCAGTCCAGCTTCGCCCTGTCCGGCACCTTGCAGGTCCTCAAGCAGAAGGGACTGCTCATGAGCCCCGGCGACCCCAAGCACGTCTTCGTCGTGTCCAACGACGGCATCCCGGAGGAACTCAGCGACATCGCCGCAGGCAGGATCGACGCCACCGTCTCCCAGCCGGCCGACCTGTACGCCAAGTACGCGCTGTACTACCTCCAGGCCGCCCTGGACGGGAAGACCTTCAAGCCGGGCAGGACCGACCACGCCAGCACCATCATCCAGGTCCGCGCGGGGGTCCTGGAGGACCAGCTGTCCGCACCGCTCGTGACGGCTGACGGCGCCACGTACGGCGGGGTGGCCAGCGTCAAGAACACGGACACCTCCCTGTGGGGCAACCACCTCGGCTGACCGGAAAGGCGACACCAGTCATGGGTACGGCAGCGCCCGTCGCCGAGGCGTCGGGAATCGTCAAGCAGTTCGACTCCACTGTGGCGCTCGACAACGCCCACATCACGATCCACCAGGGACAGACCCACGCACTCGTCGGCCGCAACGGCGCGGGAAAGTCCACCCTGGTGTCCATCATGACCGGCCTGCAGGCCCCCGACCGGGGAACCGTCGCCTTCGACGGCCGGCCCGCCCCGCGGCTGGCGGACCGCGACGCCTGGCGCAGAAGAGTCGCCTGCGTCTACCAGAAGTCCACGATCATCCCCGAAGTGACCGTCGCGGAGAACCTGTTCCTGCACCGCCTGGACCGCGGGCCGCTCGGGCTGGTCCGCTGGAGCGAGGTCCGGCGCAAGTCCCGCGAACTGCTGGAGACATGGTCGGTGGACGTGGACGTGCGCCTCCCGGCCCGCGAACTGACCATCGAACAGCGCCAGTTCGTCGAGATCGTCCGGGCGCTCTCCTTCGGCGCGCGGTTCATCGTCCTCGACGAGCCGACCGCCCAGCTGGACGGTGCGGCCATCAGCCGGCTGTTCGCCCGGATCGAGGACCTCCAGCGGCATGGCGTGACCTTCCTGTTCATCAGCCATCACCTGCAGGAGGTCTACGACATCTGCGATACCGTGACGGTCTTCCGCGACGCCCGCCACGTCCTCACCGCGTCCGTGGCGGACCTGCCGCGCGGCGAGCTGGTGGCCGCCATGACGGGCGACGCGGCGGCTACCGGCCGCCGCGGGTCTCGCCGGCCGCCCCCGTCCGGGGCGGACGGCACCCTCGCCGTCGGGTCCCTCACCAGCCCCGGCACCTACCAGGGCGTCTCGTTCGAGGTGGGCGCCGGCGAGATCGTCGGTCTCGCCGGCGCTGCGGGCAGCGGCCGCACCGAGGTCGCGGAAACCGTCGTGGGACTGCGCGCCGCCGACAGCGGAACCGTGGACATCGCCGGTGTCCGTCCCCGGCCCGGCAGCGTTCCCGGCGCGCTCGCCGCGGGGGTCGGCTTCGTCCCCCAGGACCGGCACCACCAGGGGTACGTGCCGCACATGTCCATCGCCGACAACGGCACGCTGACCGTCCCCCGGCGCCTGGGCAGTTACGGATTCATCAACGGGCGGGTGCGCGAGGAGCTCGCGCGGGCGGCGATCGACGACCTGGCCATCAAGACACCCGGCCCCGACCTGCCTGTCGCCAGACTGTCAGGGGGCAACCAGCAGAAGGTGGTCATGGCCCGTGCCCTCGCCAACGACCCGAGACTCCTGGTCCTGATCAGCCCGACCGCGGGCGTCGACGTCCGGTCCAAGGAGTTCCTGCTGCACAAGGTGGAGGAGACGGCCGCCGGCGGCACCGCCGTCCTGCTCGCCTCCGACGAACTGGACGACCTGCGCATCTGCGACCGGGTCCTGGTCATGGTCCGGGGCCACATCGTCACCGAAATGCCCCGCGGATGGAACGACCACGACCTGGTGGCCGCCATGGAAGGAGTGGACCTCGATGCCTGACACCGTGGCCACGGGTACACCGAAGGACTCCACCGGCCCTTCGAAGCCCGCCGTGTCGGCCGAGCGGCGGATCGCCTTCGCGCGCCTGCGGGACCTCGCCCTGATCCCGCCCATCATCGTGATCGCCATCGTCGGCCAGCTCGTCAACTCCGTCTTCCTGCAGACCGACAACATCATCAACGTTCTGCAGACGATGTCGGAGATCGCGGTCCTGGTCCTGGCGGAGACGATGGTCCTGATCGTCAAGAAGATGGACCTGTCACTGGAATCCACCGTCGGGCTCGCGCCCGGCATCGCCGCCTGGCTCACCGTGCCCTCGGGCGCGGGCCACGGCCTCGGCCTGCTCCCGGGCGGCTGGGCCGTCCCGGTGACGCTCGGTGTCGGGCTGGCCATCGGCGCGGTCAACGCCCTGTTCATCATCGACTTCGGCCTGAACGGCTTCATCGTCACCCTGGGCATGCTGATCGTGCTGCGCGGCGTCCTCACCGGCGTCTCCGGCGGCCAGACCTTCTTCCACCTGCCCGGTTCCATGCTCTACCTGGGATCCACCGAATGGCTGGGTATGCCGGCCTCGGTCTGGGTGTGCCTGATCCTCTTCGCGATCGGCATCGTGGTCCTGGGCTTCACCAGCTTCGGCCGGTCGCTGTACGCCGTCGGCGGCAACGTCGACGCGGCCAAGGCGGCCGGCATCCGCACCGACCGGGTGCTGTGGACCGTCATGATCACCGCGAGCGGCCTGGCAGCCCTCAGCGGCCTCATGCTCTCCGGCCGCCTGGCCTCCGTCGCCTCCGCGCAGGGCAACGGCTACATCTTCACCGTCTTCGCCGCGGCCGTCATCGGCGGCATCAGCCTCAACGGCGGCAAGGGCAGCGTCTTCGGAGCCTTCACCGGCATCCTGCTGCTCTACCTCATCCAGAACGTCCTCACCCTCGGCGGTGTCCCCGCGCAGTGGATCGGCGCCCTCAACGGCGGCATCATCCTCATCGCCCTGGCCCTGTCCCGCGTCACCGGCGGGAAGATCCAGGAGTAGCCCGGGCCGGACGGCTTGCCTCCCGCGGCGCCGCCTCGGATCAGGGACGGCGCCACGGGAGGAGAAGGGACCTCGGCGCGGCCGGAGGTCAGGAGCAGGAGGTGCCGTTGAGGGTGAAGCCGGCGGGTTGGGCGTAGGTGCCGGAATATGTGCCCTGAAAGCCGAAGGACTGCGTACCGCCGGCCGGAATCTGGGCGTTGTAGGAGAGATTGGACGCGGTGACGGACCCGGAGGAGGGCGACACGGTCGCGTTCCACGCACTGGTGATCGACTGGCCGGACGGGAGCGTGAAGCCGACCTTCCAGCCGTTGGCGGCCGTGGACCCGGTGTTGGCCACGGTGACGTTGGCCGTATATCCGCCCGCCCAGGTCTGCGGGGTGACGGTCACCTTGCAGGACGGCGAACCGGACCCGCCGGTGGTGCCACCGGTCGTCGTACCGCCGGTGGTCGTACCGCCGGTGGTCGTACCGCCGGTAGTGGAGCCGCCGCCGATGTTCACCGACGACGAGAAGGACGTCACCGCCAGGCCGGCGCCGTTCTGCCAGGGCTCGAACCCGGCCTGGACGCTCGTGAGGTACCAGGAGTTCTGGGCCAGGCCCCGGCTGATCGTCTCGTTGGCGAACGCCTTGACGTCGAAGTTCCAACTGCCGATGGCCGACGGCGCCACGAAGGAGATCACGTCGTTGGAGCCGTTGTTGCCGGTCCACACGGTCCAGCTGCGTCCGGCCACGTTCGCGGTACCCACGCGGGAGCCGACGGGCTGGACGGGACTGGTCTGGTTGTACCAGACCATGATCTCGGTCTTGTTGACGCCGTCCTTCTTGGCCGTCGGGTCGAGCCAGATGTCGTAGGCGGCGTCGTAGACGGCGTTGCCGACGTAGTTGAACGAGACGCTCGTCGGCGCGCTGCTGATCGCGCTGAGCTGCGCGGGCAGGTTGGTGCCCGGCGAGCAGTTGGTGTAGTGGCAGCCGTAGAAGACCGACGGGTACGACTTGGGTCCGCCGTTGGTGGCGGTGCCGTCGGCCTGGGTGACCTGGAAGCCGCTGCCGGTGACGTTGATGCACTGGGTCGCGGTGGTGCCCCATCGGTTGTTCTGGACCACGTAACGACCCTGGATCGTGGTCGAGCCGTACTGGTCGCAGATCTGTGTGTCGGCGTGAGCGGCAGGAGCGGCGGTCAGGGCGGCAAGACCCCCGACGGCGACGCCGAGCGCCACGGCTGCTGACAGCATCGCCTTGCGGGTCGACCGGAAGGCTCGCTGGAGTCTGGACATGTTTGTCCCTTCGACGCGCACTGAAGTGGAGGGAAGGACAGGCAGCGTGGAGCTCCGTCCACAGGATTGGAGTGGGAGCGCTCCCAAACAGCTTCGGACGCGGACCGTGAACGCAGGCCCTCGCAGACGACGGTGGTTCGACAGGCGGCGCGCCCCTGCCCGGTGTGCGAGACGTTGGCAAGTGTGCACAGGCAATCCGCGAAACGTCAACGCTGAGAGATCGAAATTTTCGATGCTCCCGCCGCCGGGCGTTGGCGGGAAAGACCGCCCCCGATCCGATCGGCCCTGGTCGAGGTGCTGGTGGCAGCACGGGTCACCAAGGGAACCGTGCCCGGAGGTACTTTACCCAGGGGGCGCTCCACTGTGAGATGTCTTGACGTGTTCCGGTGGGCGTCCTATGGTGCCGCGAATCGATCGTGGGAATCTCGAAAGTTTCGCCCTTCCCGCCCTCGCGGAGGCACGCAGATTGTTAGCGCTCACCCACCCCGCCCGGGGCAAGCAGGGCGCAGATGGCACCAGGGCACCCGGCCGTCCGGCCGATGCCCTGTCCCCCCACCGTTAGGAGCACCCATCGACATGTCTTGGCTCACCGGACATCGAAACATCCACAAAAAAGCCGTGGCGGCGGCCACCGGAGTGGCGGTCAGCGCCTCGCTGGCCGTCGTCGCCCTGGCGACTTCGGCGCCTCATGCTGCGGCGGCGGGTTCGCTGGGGTCGGCTGCTGCGCAGTCGGGCCGGTATTTCGGTACGGCGGTGCCGGCGGGCAAGCTCGGCACCTCGGCG
>NZ_JAJSYW010000115.1:0-12356 GCF_036815005.1 Streptomyces sp. IBSBF 2435
CTTCAGGGACTGGCGGCGGGTGTCCTCCTCCTGCCAGAGGCGGCGGAGTTCGGCGGTACGGGGGTCCGGCCTGCGGGGCTGGAGGTCGTTGCCGTCCTCGTCGATCACGCCCTTCTCGCGGAGCTGGCGGGTCTGCACCTCGACGGGGGGCTCGGGGTCGTAGTCGGAGGGGCGCGGCTTCTCGGGGCCGTCGGGGCCGATGCGGACCAGGCGCTCGACCCGGGTCACCCGGAAACGGTGGCCGTCCACGCACACCGTGTTGCCGCGCTCGTCGTCCAACCGGTCGGCGGCAGCCGCGTATTCGGCCTTCGGGGCGCCCGTCAGCCGGAGCGTGAACGGTGCCATCACCCGCAGCCAGTACGCGAGTGCGTCCCGGGCGCCCTGCGGGGTGGAGTAGGTCGAGCCGGGGTCGTGGAATTCCCACCTGCCCCGCACCCGGTCGGAGATGAGGAAGGCGGGGGGCAGCAGCACGCCCCCGGGATAGTGGTGGACCGCCTGGCGGGCCTCGTCGTTGATCTCGTCCGGCGCGCCCGGCAGGATCGCCGCGAGCGGCAGCAGGTCCAGCTTGAGGACGCCGTCGGACAGCCCTGTGCCGGTGTGCGGGTCCACCACGAAGCCCTTGGTGCGCGACGGCACCCGGTGCGCCTCGCCGACCTCGGCCGGGTCGGGGTCGGAGGGGCGTGGCGGCTCGGGTCCCTCCTCGCCGGAGCGGATGAAGTGCGAGGTCCGCACGATCCGGTACCGCTCTCCCAACGCCCACACCTCGTTGAGGACTTCGCGGTCCATCCGCAGCGCCGCCGCCATCCACTTCTTCGCGGCCCCGCCGTCACCCGCCGACTCGGCCCGGTGCGCGCTCAGCCGGAAGTGCGACCCGAGCGAGTCGCGCGCCTGCTGCGGCCAGCTGCCGCCGTATTCGGAGAGCGCCCAGCCGCCGGTCTCCAGCTCCCGGGCCCAGAAGTATTCCGCGATCCCCACTCCGTGCAGCTGCGGATACCGCTCCCTTGCCTGCCACGCCTCCTGGTCGGCGAACGCCGCGACGGGACCGTCCTGCTGGATCATCCGTACCGTCAGATAGGCGGGGACATTGTCCTCGTAACCGCTCATAGGCAGACTGTGCCCGATCGGGCCGTCCCCCGTGACCGAATCCGCCGACCGACGGCCCGAAACCGCCCGTATGTGGCCAGGACGCCTGGTGGCATGCTACGCGCCATCGGGAAGCCGCTCCGTTTCCGGCCGGCAGCGCCGGCTCATTGCGCCAACTGCCGCTCTATGCGCGCGCGTACGCCCTCTGCTCTCGGGTCGGTGTAGGGCGTCAGGTGGGTCAGCGCCCGCGTCCAGTAACCGCGGGCGACGGCCGGGTCCTTGGGGTGGAGCACCGCCGCGAGGTGGTCCAGCTCGACAGCGTGCTCCCAGGCGTCGCCCAGCTCCTGGTGCACCGCGGCTGCCTGCCGGTGGAAGTCGGCGGCCTCACCGGGGCGTTCCATGGCCGTGTACGTCAGTCCGGCCCCGCGCCAGGCCAGCGCTTCCCGGCCGCGGTCGCCGAGCCGGCGGTGCAGGGCCGCCGACCGCTGGTAGGAGGTGAGGGCCTCCTCGTGGGCGGCGGTGGCGCGCTGGGTGTCGCCGAGGGCGATCAGCCAGTACGCCTCCAGCGTGTCGCTGTGCAGGGTGAGCGCGATCTCCAGCGCCTCCTGAGCCGACCGCAGGGCCGTGTCGGCCTGCCCCGACTCCAGTTGGAGCACCGCCAGCAGGCGCAGCGCGTTCCCCAGCCCCCGCCGGTCGTCCGCCGCCCGGTTGATGGCCAGCGCCTGGTCGAGGGCGGTCGCCGCCTCGGGCAGCCGGCCCGCCTTGTGGCTGACGGCCGCCACGTTGGCGTGGACGGCGGCGGCCAGGCGCCGGTCGTCCAGCTCCTCCAGAATCGCCGCGGCCTCGGCGAAGTGCGTGCCCGCCAGGTCGAGTTGCCGCCTGCGCAGGTGTATCAGGCCGATCGTGTTGAGCACCCGGGCCTCGTCGAAGCGGCGGCCCGTGCGGCGCGCGACCTCCAGCGCGCGGCGCAAGCACTCCAGGCCCGCTTCGAAGCGGTTGGTCTCCCGGTGGATCGTGCCCAGGACGGTGAGCAGCCGCAGCTGCGCGTATGGGTCGTCGGACCGCTCCGCGGCTTCCAGGCCGGCGTGCCCCGGGTCGATCCAGTCGGCGCGGGCGGCGGACGGCGCCATGGCCCGCCACGCCAGCTCCGCCATGGACGTGGCGTGCGCGTCCAGGCCCGCGGCGACGGCCGCGCGGACGAGGGCGGGGAAGGTGAGGTGCTCCCGCTCGGCCCAGTCCGCGGCAGCGCCGTGGTCGGCGAAGGCCTGCGGCGGCACGCTGCCCACCGGGTCGGGCAGCGGCAGGTGGTCCTCGGCGGGCTTGATCCAGGTCTGGGCCGCGTCGGCGGTGTGCAGGTACCAGTCGAGGACCCGGCGCAGGGCCGCGTCCCTCTCCTCCGGCGGCTCTTCGGTCCGCGCCCGGTCGGCGGCGTACGCGCGCAGCAGGTCGTGGAAGTGGTAGCGGTCGGGGGCGGTGCGCTCCAGCAGGTGCGCGGCGGCCAGGTCGTCCAGCAGCCGCCGGGCGCCGCTGACCGGCAGGTCGGCCAGCGCTGCGGCGGGGTGCGGCCCGAAGTCCGCGACCGGGTGCAGCCCCAGCAGCCGGAACAGCCGGGCGGCGGGCGGCGGGAGGGCGCGGTACGCCCAGGCGAAGACCGTGAGGACCGCGTCCGCCTCGTCCTCGCCGCCGCTGCCCGGCGCGTCCCGCAGCGCGGACCCGTCCCGCAGTTCCGCGGTCAGCTCCGCTGTCCGCAGGTGCGGCCGGCCGGCCGCGCGTTCGGCCGCTATCCGCAGCGCGAGCGGCAACCGGGCGCACAGCCGGGCCAGTTCGGCGAGCGAGTCGAGGTCGTCGTCCGTGCGCCGGCCGCTGGTGACCGCCTGGAGCAGGGCCACCGCCTCCGGCTCGGGGAGGGTGCCGAGCGTGACCCGGCGGGCGCTGTCCCGTACGGCCAGCCCGGACAGGCGGCTGCGGCTGGTCACCAGCACCATGCTCTCGCCGGCGCCGGGGAGCAGCGGGCGCACCTGGGTCGCGCTGGCCGCGTCGTCCAGCAGGACCAGCACCCGGCGCTCGGCGAGCAGCGCGCGGTACAGCGCGGCGGCGGTCTCCGCGTCGCCCGGCACCTGGGCGGCCGGTACGCCGAGCGCGCGCAGGAACCCGCGCAGGGCCTGCTCGGGCGTGACCGGCTCGCCGGGGTCGTAGCCGCGCAGGTTCACGAACAGCTGGCCGTCGGGGAAACGGTCCTTGGCCCGGTGCGCCCAGTGCAGGGCCAGCGAGGTCTTCCCGGCGCCCGCCGTCCCGGCGACCACGTGCACCGACACCACGGCCCGGCCGCCGTCGCGGTCGGTCAGGGCCGCGTCGAGCAGGCCGAGTTCGTCGGTGCGGCCGACGAAGCCGTCTATGCCGGCGGGCAGTTGCCCGGGCGGGGGACCGTGCCGGTCCGGTAAGTCCCGGTGGAAGGGGATGTCCCCGGTGACGCTCCCGGCCCGCGCGTCATGTCCCGAAGAGCCCGACAGGTCGTTCCGCGAATCCCCGGCGTTCGTACCGCTGATCGCTCTACCCCCGCTCACGCGACGGGTGGCGCCGGAAGCGGCGCCACCACTCGTTCGAAATACGGCAGCACATCCTCGGGCTGCCCTGTAGAGGTCCTGCGGACAAGCCGTCCACGGCGTGGCGGCGTCCGGGCCGTCGAGGCGTCCCGGAGGAGTCGTCCGCCCAGTCGGTCCGGGAATTCCGGCGCCCGGAGGTCAGGGGTCCCGGGTGTCCGGCTTCGCCGCGCTGAGCATGGTGCGGGGACCACGACCGGCCGCCGGTCGGACATCGCCGGCGGATCGGCCTCCCACACGCGTGCCATGCCTGCCTCCCAGTAACCCACTGTCACAGACCGTGCCCGCCCATGTTACCCGGAGTGCCAAGCCGGATGCGGGGTGGAATCGGCCATTGGCCGGACCAATTGGCCTGACACGGCGGGCCGGTGCGCTTGCTGGGGCGGGTGAGGCCCGTGTCAGCCGTCTCTCGCGGGCCGCTGCTCGATCCGGGCGCGCAGCGCGTCGGCGCGCGGGTCGGTGAAGGGGGTCAGGCAGACGAGGGCCTGGCTCCAGTGGCTACGGGCCGTTTCGGGATCGCGCGGGTGGAGGGCGGCGCCGAGGTGGTCCAGCTCGACGGCCTGTTCCCAGGCGTCGCCGAGTTCGGCGTGTACGGCGGCGGCCCGGCGGTGGAAGGCGGCGGCCTCGGCGGGGCGGTCGAGCGCCTCGTAGGTCAGCCCGGCGCCGCGCCACGCCAGGGCCTCGCGGCTGCGGTCGCCCAGACGCCGGTGCAGGGCGGCCGAACGCTGGTACGAGATCAGGGCGTCGCCGTACGTGACGGTGGCGCGCTGGACGTCGCCGAGCGTGATGAGCCAGTACGCCTCCAGCGCGTGGTCCCGGAGGGCGAGGGCGATCCGCATCGCCTCGCGCACACACGCCTCGGCCTCGTCCAGCTCGCCCAGCTCGATGTGCAGCGCGGCGGCGAGCCGCAGGGCGTTGCCCTCACCCCGGCGGTCGTCCAGCTCCTGGTAGGCGTCCAGCGCGAGCCGCACCGCCTCGGCGGCCTCGGCCGCCGGCCCCGCGTTCAGCCGGGTGGACGCGACGTTGGACAGCACGACCGCCGCCCAGCGGTCCGCGCCCGCCTCCCGGAAGGTGGACAGCGCCGAGCCGAAGCACGCGGCGGCGCTGTCCAGCCGCCGCGCCCGCAGGTGCAGCAGGCCGACGAGGTTGAGGGCGTGCGCCTCGTCCAGCCGGTTGTCCGAGCTGCGGCACAGCTCCAGCGCCTGGGCGAGGCTGCGCAGGCCCTCGTCCAGCCGGTTCGCCGAGCGGTACGCCGTCCCGAGGCTCATCAGCAGCCGGATACGGCCGTCCGTGTCGCCCTCCCGCTCGGCCGCAGCCAGGCCCAGCTGACCGATACGCAGCCAGTCCGCGTCCGCGGCGGACGGCGGCCAGACCTGCCACAGCGTCTCGGCCAACTGCCAGGCCTGCTGGTCGAGTCCGGCGGACGAGGCGGCCTGGACGAGGCCGGCGAAGCCGGGCTGTTCGCTCTCGGACCAGTCGACGGCCGTGTCGTAGTCGGCGAAGACGGGCGGCGGCCAGAGCGGGGGCGGCAGCGGCAGGGGCGGCTCGGCGGGCGCGAGCCAGGCCCTGGCGGCGTCGGCGGTGTGCAGAAACCGGTCCAGGCGGCGGCGCAGCGCGGCCTCGCCGTAGTCGGGGTAGTAGCCGGGCATCAGGCGCGCCCTCCGTAGAGCCCTGCGGGCAGGTCGAGTTCGGCCCGTACGGTCTTGCCGACCGGGAAGCGGTCCAGCACCGCCCAGCGGTCGGCCACCGCCTCGACCAGCAGCAGCCCGCGACCCGACTCGGCCAGCGGGCCGACCGGGGCGAGGTCGCCGGGGCCGGGCGGACGGCGTTCGGTACGGGTGTCGGACACCTCGATGCGCAAGGTGGTCCGGCTGAGCGCGAGCCGCAGTTCGAAGTCCCTTCCGGAGACGCTGCCGTGGGTCCCGGCGTTCGCCGCCAGCTCGGCCACGACGGTCTCGGCGGCCTCGAAGGCGGAGCTGCCGTACGGGAGCCCCCAACTGTTCAGCTGATGCAGCGCCAAGTGCCGCGCGAGTCGGGCACCACGCCGGGTGGAGCTGAACTGCTGCCTGAACTCACCCTCGGCACAGGGCAGTTGGCGGGTGGCTGGAGTTGTCATGACGCCCAATGTGGCCTGCGGAAACGCGGTCTGCCAGGACCCCGTTATGTACGCTGCGCGAGCGTACATGCACCAAGGGTGGACAGTACACATCACCGAGCGTAAGCATGGCCCGGTCAGCAAGTGACCCCAGGGCGAATGCGCGGGAGGTGGCCGATGACGGCCAACAGTACGGGCGGTGGCAGCGTGACGAGCATGGGTGGTGAACCCGAACCCTCCGACAGTCTGCGGACGTTCGGCGCGTTCGTCCAGGCCTTACGCGAACACGCGGGTCTCAGTCGTGAGGACTTCGGCGCGCACGTCGGCCTGTCCAAGCACACGATCACCTCGATCGAGGTGGGCCGCCGAATGCCGGACCCGGACTTCGCGGACCGTGCCGAGCCGGTGCTCGGCAACACGGGCGCGCTGCGGAACGCGGTCAAGCACATCGCCCGCCAGCCGGGCCTGGCCAGCTGGTTCAGGCAGTGGGCGAGGGAGGAGGCGACGGCGATCGCCCTGTGCATGTACGAGTGTCGGTTCATCCCGGGCCTGTTGCAGCCGGAGCGGTACGCACGCGCGCTGTTCGAGGAACGCCTGCCGCCGCTGAGCGACGAGGAGGTCGACGCCCAGTGGACCGCTCGGTTCGACCGGCAAAAGCTGCTCAGTGAACGGCCGAACACCGCGTTCAGCTTCGTCCTCGACGAGCACCTGTTCCTGCGGCAGACCGGCGGGCCGGAGGCCACGAAGCAACTGATCGACCACGTGCTTGACGTCGGTCGGCGACGGAACATCGAGATCCAGGTGTTGCCGCTGGCCACCGGCGTACATCCCGGTATGCACGGGCCGATCCAGCTGGTGGAGACGCCCGACAACAGATGGCTCGCCTACAACGAGGGGCAGGACACCGGACAGCTCATATCCGACCCGAAACTGGTCAGCGTCCTCCAGATGCGGTATGCAAAACTGCGCTCGCAGGCCCTCACCCCCGAGGACTCCAGGAGCCTGCTGTTGCAACTGCGAGGAGACCTATGAGCACCCCCGAACTGACCTGGTTCAAGAGCAGCTACAGCGGCAGCGCGAGCGGCGACTGCATCGAGGTGGCTGTCGCCTGGCGCAAGTCGAGCTACAGCGGCAGCTCTGGCGACGACTGCGTCGAGGTCGCGGCACCCTGGCACAAGTCCAGCCACAGCGGCGGCCAGAGCGGCGACTGCGTCGAGGTCGCAAGCTGCCCCGAGGTCGTGCACGTGCGCGACTCCAAGGACAAAGAAGGCCCCCAACTGGCCTTCTCCCCCACGGAGTGGTCCACCTTCCTCGACTACGCGCGCGGCCTCTGATCCACACCCGGGGCGGGGGTCCCCAACCCCCGCCCCGATCCGCGTTCCCCGGCGCAGAAGGCATCGGCGGAGATGAACGAGGAAGCACTCCCTCGTTCATCTGAGCTGATCCTCGCAGAACGCCAGCCGCTTGGGAGCGGCCCTTTCCAGCCAAACCGGAGGCCGAGAGCGCGGATCGGGCACGGGCCGGAGGCAGCCCCTGGCGGGTCAGTCGCCGGTCGTGCCGTCGGCCATCTCGCGGAGGATGTCCAGGTGGCCGTTGTGGCGGGCGATCTCCTCGATCAGGTGGAGGAGGATCCAGCGCAGATTGATCGCGCTGCCGTCGCGGAGCGTGCGCTTCGCCATCTCGTCCAGCGAGTGGGCGGCGACCAGCTCGCGGTGGCGGACGTTCTGGGCCGTGTACTCGGCGAGCAGGTCGGCGAGCGGGATGTCCACCGCGATGCGCATCTCGCGGTCGGGGTCCTCGTCCGTCCAGGGACCCTCGTCCTTCCCGTCCAGGAACATCACGTCGAACCACCAGTGCTCGACCCACCGCACATGGTTGATCAGGCCGCACAGCGTCATCAGCGGGGAGCCGGGCAGCGGGGCGCTGCGGGCGTCCTCGGCCGAGACGCCGTCGCATTTCATCCGGGCGGTGTCGCGGACGTAGTCGAGGAAGGTGACGAGAGAGGCGCGCTCGTCACCGGTGGGCGGGACATCGGTTCTGGTCATGGGGACGCATCGTCTTCGATCGGCCGCGCGTTGTCGAACGGTTAAGGGCGTGTCGGCGCCGGTCATGGCCCCGGGTCCCCCGGCCGGAAGGCGGGCGGCCCGCCCGTACAGCCCGACGCAGGCGCATGGCAGCATCGGAAGAGCCGCCGCATCCCCCCGCACCGAGACGAGAACGCGCCATGCCGCTCCAGATCAGGGCCTTCGACGCCGACCATCCGTCCGACCTGCTCGACCTCGAATGGCACGTGCCGCTCGAACAGTGGTCGGACAAGTCCCTGGTCGCGCTGCCGCGCGGCATCTCGCGGCACGTGGTGCGCTTCGCGCGGGCCGGTGACGAGGTGGTCGCGGTCAAGGAGGTCAGCGAGTGGGCGGCGGTCCGCGAGTACGGCCTGCTGCGGGACCTGGACCGGCTCGGGATACCCGCGGTCGACCCGATCGCGGTGGTCACCGGGCGGGTCGGCGCGGACGGCACGGCGCTGGAGCCCGCGCTGATCACCCGGCACCTGAACGGCTCGCTGCCGTACCGCTCGATGTTCGAGACGACGATGCGCCCCGGCACCGTCAACCGGCTTCTCGACGCGCTGGCGGTGCTGCTGGTGCGGCTGCACCTGGTCGGCTTCGCGTGGGGCGACTGCTCGCTGTCCAACACCCTCTTCCGCCGGGATGCCGGCGCCTACGCCGCGTATCTGGTGGACGCCGAGACCGGGCAGATCCAGCCCGAACTGACCTCGGGCCAGCGGGACTACGACATCGAGCTGGCCCGGGTGAACATCGCGGGCGAGCTGATGGACCTGGAGGCGGGCGGCTCGCTGCACCCCTCGGTGGACCCGGTGACCTTCGCGGAGGCGATCTGCTCGCGCTACACCGACCTGTGGCACGAGCTGACCCGCGAGTCGGTCTACCCGGCGGACAAGCGGCACTACATCGACCGCCGCATCCGCCGGCTCAACGACCTCGGCTTCGACGTCGCCGAGATGCAGATCCAGCGCTCACCCGGCGGCGACAGCGTGACCTTCGTGCCGAAGGTGGTGGACGCCGGGCACCACCAGCGGCAACTGCTGCGGCTCACCGGCCTCGACACCGAGGAGAACCAGGCCCGCAGCCTGCTCAACGACCTGGACTCCTGGATGACCACCCAGGACGACTACGCCCCGGGCGACCCGCTCGGCGCCCGCCCCGAGGTGCTCGCGCACCGCTGGGTGCGGCAGGTCTTCCGGCCCGCGGTCCGCCTGGTGCCGCTGGAGTCGCGCCGCCATGTGGATCCGGCGCAGGTCTACCACGAGCTGCTGGAGCACCGCTGGTACCTGTCGGAGGCGGCGGGCCGGGACGTCGGCCTCGAAGCGACCGTCGCGAGCTACATCACCGACGTGCTGCCGCACGTGCCGGACCCGACCGCGGTGGTGGCCGAACCGGAGTGACCAGGCGCCCGGGTGCCGGCGGAGTCCCGCCCCGGTCCCGGGCGGGCCACGCCCCGGTCTCAGGTGAGCCGCAGCGCGGCCTCACGCACCGCCAGCGCGTCCTCGCGCACCTCGCGCAGGCCGGGCAGCGGCCGGTCACCGGTGCGCGGGCCGGGGCCGGGCGCCTGGGAGACGCTGCGGGTCCAGGCCCGCAGCTGCTCGCGGAAGCCGGTCACGGCCGGTCCGGCCCGGTGGGTACGGCGGGTGGACAGGCCGGTGGCCTCGTCCCAGGTGTCGATGTGCAGCGTCGCGCCCTCGTCGCGGGCGTACGGCGAGGGCAGGGTGAGCGTGGCGACCGAGTCGGTGCCGGTGAATTCCAGCGTCTCGCGGTAGCGCCGGTGCGCGGGCAGCCGCAGGTGGCTGGCCTCCACGACGAGGCCGTCGTCGGGCCGCCAGCGGCAGCTGACCGCGCTGCCGCCTGCCCACTGGAGGCTGTGCTCCAGGCTGCCGTACAGCTCGCGCCCGGTGCCGTCGAGGGCCGCGTGCACGATGTTGACCTGGTGGATCAGCGAGCCGCCGAGGCCGCGGGCGTAGACCTCGCGCTGGAGCGCCGAGGAGTCCGCGCCGAGCGCGCGGGCCAGCGCGGCCCGGGCGGGCGGCGGTTGCGGGCCGAAGGGCGGCGGCGGGTAGGGCACCAGGTGGTCGACCAGGTGCGGGGCGTTCGGGTCGTGGATGTCCACGGCGATCCGGCGGGCGGTGGCCGCGTTGGCGCGGCAGTGGCCGATGAAGAGCCGCACCACCGGGTCGTGCCGCTTCATGTAGCCGGCGGTGACGGGGACGCCGCTGAGCCGCTCGGCGGCGATCAGCTCGTCGATCTCGGCCGGGTCGAGGCTGACCGGCTTCTCACACAGCACCGGCAGCCGGGCTTCCAGGCAGGCGAGCACGATGTCCTTGTGGGTCCACCACGGAGACAGCACGAGCGCCGCCCCCGCCCCGGCCCGCGTCGCCTCCTCGGGCGTGTCGCACACCGCGACCCGGGGGAAACCGGCCATCACGGCGGCGCGGTGCCCGGGGTCGGGGTCGATCACCGCGACGGGCCTGATCAGATCCGGCAGGTCGCGGATCTCGCGCAGATGCGCGGCGTGCGCGACCCTGCCGGCCCCGATGATCACCACCGGTACCGGAGCGTGGGTGGCCAGCGGTTCCTGTCCCAGGTCGGCGCCGGGACCGGGACCGCGCTCCGCGCGGGCGTCCTGCCCTGCTGTGCCGGGCTCCCCGCCCTCCTGCGAGGGCCGCCGCCCGGCCGGTGCGGGCGCCCTTCCCCCCGGCGGCCCCTGCTGCCCCGCGTGACGCATCGTGCTCATCCTTTCGGCCGACCGGCACTCGTTCCTACCAGGAAACGTGGCGCGACCGCGACGCCGGGGTGTCCGAACCGTGATCTCGACCATGGCATGAGGGCCATCCATTGCTAGAGTCGGTATAGGGTGCGGTTGCCACCTTGCAGGCACCTGCACGTTTCGGCGCACCCGGCGACGAAAGAGGGAATCCGTGGCCAATTCGGTGAGGGGTGGTGGGCCGAATGCGGCCGACATCGGGCTCGCCCTTTATCAGGCACTGCGCACCAATGGCTCCTCCGTCCCGGCGAAGGCCGCGGCGGCGATCGGGCTGACCGAGGCGGAAGCCGAGGTGGGCTGGCGCGAGCTGGAGGAGCTCGGGCTGATACGCCCTGGCGACACCGCGGACGTGGTGGATCCGGTGGAGCCGGACACCGCCCTGATCGAGCTGCTGGCCCGGCAGCGGGCCTCGTTGCGCCGTCAGCGCGACGAGTTGACCACGATCGTCACGGCCGCCGAGTCCCTGATGGAGCGCTACCGGCCCGCGGTGATGCGGGAGAACGCCGAGATCGAGGTCGAGCTGGTCACCAAGGACCACCGGCGGCGGCAGTTCCTGCGCGACTTCGACGCCACGATCACGGAGTCGGCCAGCTGGATGCACCCGGGTCCACTGCCGTCCAGCGAGGTGCTGGCGGGCTCGCTCACCGCCGACAACGCGCTCATCGCCCGCGGCATTAAGGTGCGGGCCATTTACGGCCAGAGCATTAATTCCGCGCCCAGGCAGCGTAAATACCTCTCCGATCTGACGGCCGCCGGCGTGGATGTCAGATTGGCGCCGCAGGTGCCTTTCGATCTCCTTATGGCCGATACCCACAGCGCTCTCGTACTGGCTAATCCGGAAGAGCCCTCGGGCCCCGCTGTTGTTGTGAGAGGCCCGGCTCTCGTTCGCTCCTACGTGGCGATGTACGAGGATTGCTGGCTGCGCTCCGTTCCCTACTCCGTGAACGCGGCGAACGGCCTGGACCCGGACAGCGAGCTGACCGAGCAGCACCGCACCACCATGCGACTGCTGGCGAACGGCCTGACGGACGAGCGGATCGCCAGGAAACTCGGGGTATCACTGAGGACCGTGAGTCGCCTGGTTTCTGAGATCATGCGGTATCTTGAGGCTGACAGCCGATTCCAGGCAGGAGTCCTCGCTGCGGCGCACGGCCTGATCTGACGAGGATCACACCGGCGCATTCACGCCATGGCGGAAATACGCACAAGCGAAAACTGGCCTGTGCCTGTGTGTATTTGCCACCATTGGGAAAGTTACGTGTCACCACACCACCATAGTGAGCACCCACTTACTCCTGCCCACCTAAGGATTACGATGTCGCGGATCAGGCGTTCGACACATGTCTCCGCTGTTGCAGCACTGGTGCTCGTTCTGTCGTCGGCGGCCGGCACAGCCGTTGCCGCCGATGCTGCTTCGTCCCCCGCTCCGGCGCCGGCCCCGGTCGCATCGACCGATCCCGCCTCGCCTGACGGCTGGTTCCCGAGTGTGACGCCTGACGGCTGGTTCCCCCAGACCACTCCCGCGGTGGCCCCTGCCGGGTGGTTCCCCAGCGCGAAGCCCGCCGGGTGGTTCCCGAGCGTCGCTCCCGCCGGCTGGTTCCCGCAGACCACTGGCACAGATGTTCCTGACGGCTGGTTCCCGCAGACCACTCCCGCGGTTGCCCCTGCCGGGTGGTTCCCCAGCGCCAAGCCCGCCGGGTGGTTCCCGAGCGTCGCTCCCGCCGGCTGGTTCCCGCAGACCA
>NZ_JAJSYW010000115.1:12456-22060 GCF_036815005.1 Streptomyces sp. IBSBF 2435
CCGCCCCTGTCGGCTGGTTCCCCGCTCCCGTCGAAGCCCCCGTCGAGGCCTAGCCGTCGCGAGCCCGGCGGTCACCCGCCTGGCAGCCCCGGGCAAAAGCACCGTGCGGTCCGTGATGGTTCGCGGACCGCACGGTGCTTCTTGCATTCTGTGGGGGGATCCTCGGGGGTGGTGGGAAGCCAGGTCGGAGCTCGGGTCAGGGCCCGACTGAGGCCGCCATCGCCAGCGGTGCGCGATGGGGCCTGGCGACCGCCAGTGCGTGCTGCAGGACGGTGTCGATGTCGGTGGCCGCGTCATCGGCCGCGGGGTGGACCGCCAGCCAGCTGAGGTGGCGGCGCAGGAATGCCGCGAGGGCCGGCACCGTCCGCAGGGGGAGGCGGACGGTGCGGCCCTCGACTATCAGATCGGCCCAGGAGGCCAAGGTGTCTCGTACAGCGGCGCGCGCCTCGACTGCCGGCCCGTTCAGGGGGATGCCGGGCCGGTCAGTACCGGACAGTCTGTCGCCGGGGTCCTGCGCTGCTACGAGGACAACCTCCAACTCGCCGTATACCCGGGGAAGCAAGGCGAGTTGCCGATCCAGCCGCTCCTGGCAGGGCAGGCAGAGCGCAGGATCCGTCTCGACACACAGGTGGCCGGTCCGGAATTCGTAGTCCTGCACTTCCACTGTCCCTTCTCGTCGCCGGGGCGGTGATTCAAGAAAACCAGCACCCCCGCCCCCGGACAACGCCCGCAGTCCGGCCGGATTCTGCCATGGCGCGTACGCGCATCTAGGCACCTCCGCCCCAGGTCAGGCCCGGGCCTGCCACCCCGGAGAGTGGGTCAGCGCGGGAGCAGCGCCTCGATCGCCCCAGTGACCTCCGGCGTCTCCGGAGCGACGGCGGGACGGAACCGGGAGACGGCCACACCGTCCCCGTTGACCAGGAACTTCTCGAAATTCCAGGTGATATCCCCCGCTTCGCCCGCCGCGTCGGGCAGCTGGGTCAGCTCGGCGTAGAGCGGGTGCCGGTTCGCGCCGTTGACGTCGGCCTTCGCGAGCAGCGGGAAGCTGACGCCGTAGGTGGTCGAGCAGAAGGTCTGGATCTCCTCGGCGCTGCCGGGCTCCTGGCCGCCGAACTGGTTGCAGGGCACACCGAGGACCGTGAAGCCGCGCTCGGCGTACTTCTGCTGGAGCCGCTCCAGGCCTTCGTACTGCGGGGTCAGCCCGCACTTGGACGCCACATTGACCACCAGGACGGCCTTGCCGCGGTGCTCGCCGAGGGTGGTGGCGGCGCCGTCGAGGGTCTGCAGCGGGATGTCGTGGAGGGTGCTCATCGCTTGGTGCTCCTGTCGGGTTCTGACGCGGGGGCGGAATCGGCCACGGTGAGGCCGAGGGTCTGGGCGAGTGCGGGGGCGAGGTCGAGCAGCTGCGGGTGGCTGATCACGGCGCCGCGCAACGACTCGTAGCCGTCGGCGAGGGCGATGGACAGGGCGCCGCGCAGGTCGACGTTCTTCAAGGTGGCGCGGCCGAACCTGGCCCGCTCGATCCGGCTGCCGGGGAAGGTGACACCGTCGAGCCGGGCCTCGCCGAAGTCGACGTCCCGCAGCACGCAGTCCTCGAAGGCCACGTCGTGCAGGGCGGCGGAGCGCAGATTGACCGAGTCGAGCTTGCAGCGGACGAAGGCGACCCGGCGCATCCCGGCGTCGAAGGCCTCGACGCCGGCCAGCGAGCACCCGACGAGAGCGGAGTCCAGCCACTGGCTGCCGGCCAGGGTGCAGCCGGTGAAGCGGGTGCCGGACGCCCAGGCGTCGTTGAACCGGGCGCCGCGCAGGTCGGTGCCGGCGAAGACGCAGTCGGTGATCGCGGACTCCAGGAAGCGGGAGCCGGGCGCGCGGGTGCCCTCCGCGATGTCGAGCCCGTCGAGATGGACGGTGTCGTAGTCCCCCTCGACGGCCAGCGGCCCGGTGTGCGGGCGCAGCAGGGCGGCGTACGGCAGGTCCGCGAGGTCGTGCGGCACGGTGGGGCGGGCGTGCGATGCGGTCACACCGATCACCCTACGCGCGGGGTCCGACAGTGCCCCGGGGGGACCGGCGGCGCCGCCCCGGGGTGACATGACGGACATGTCACCCGCGCCTTGCTAGGTTGCAGCCCATGAGCGCAACGTCGGCTGACGCTCCGCCACCCCAGGCTCCGACCGCCGCGGTCCACCGCCCGGCGCCGCCCCGGTCCCGGCGCCGCGGGGTGGAGCTGTCGCTGACCGCGGCAGCGGTGCTGGTGTCGGTGTACGGCTACGCGGAGGTCGGGCTCGCCA
Organism: Streptomyces sp. IBSBF 2435; assembly: GCF_036815005.1. NCBI lineage: Bacteria > Bacillati > Actinomycetota > Actinomycetes > Kitasatosporales > Streptomycetaceae > Streptomyces > Streptomyces sp. IBSBF 2435. The sequence continues at coordinate 14,745 of NZ_JAJSYW010000115.1, forward strand.
CCCGGGGCGCGGTCCCCGGCGACGCGGCCGGCTACGGCGCCGGACTCGCGCTGCTCGCGCTGCTGGCCCATCTCGCGGTACGGGCCAGGGCGCCCTACGCCGATCCGCTGCTGCTGCCGATCGCGGTGCTGCTCAACGGCTTCGGCCTGGTGCTGATCTACCGGCTCGACCTGGAGCCGTCGCTCGGGCCGCGGGCCGCGCCGACCCAGCTGGTCTGGTCGACGCTGGGCATCACGCTCTTCGTGCTGGTGGTGCTGGCGCTCGACGACCACCGGGTGCTGGCCCGCTACTGCTACGTCGGGGTGACGGCCGCGCTGGCGCTGATGGCGGCGCCGATCTTCTTCCCCGCGGTCAACGGCGCCAAGATCTGGATCAGGGCCGCCGGATTCTCCATCCAGCCGGGCGAGTTCGCGAAGGTGCTGCTCGCGGTGTTCTTCGCCGCCTACCTGTCGGCGAACCGGGCGGCGCTCGCCTACACCGGCCGCCGGGTCTTCGGGCCGCGCGGGCTCCAGCTGCCGACCGGGCGGGTGCTGGGGCCGGTGCTGGCGATCTGGCTGCTGAGCGTCGGCCTGCTGGTGCTGGAGCGCGACCTGGGCACCTCGCTGCTCTTCTTCGGCCTCTTCGTGGTGCTGCTCTACGTGGCGACCGGGCGCACCGGCTGGGTCGCGGTGGGGCTGCTGCTCAGCGCGGCGGGCGCGGTCGCCGCGGGCGCGCTGGAGCCGCATGTGCACAGCAGGGTCGAGGACTGGCTGCACCCCTTCGCCAGCATCGGCGCGGGGCTCGGCCCCGGCCAGCTCGCCCAGTCGCTCTTCGCCTTCGGCAACGGCGCGGTGCTGGGCACCGGACTCGGCCAGGGGCACCCCGAGCTAATCGGCTTCGCCACGAAGTCGGACTTCATCCTGGCCACCGTCGGCGAGGAACTGGGCCTGGCCGGGCTGTGCGCGCTGCTCGCGCTGTACGCCCTGCTGACGGCCCGCGGGATGCAGGCCGGGCTCGCGGTGCGCGACCCCTTCGGGCGGCTGCTCGCGGTGGGCCTGGCGACGATCCTGGCGCTCCAGGTGTTCGTGATCACCGGCGGGGTGACCGACCTGATCCCGCTGACCGGGATGGCGATGCCCTTCCTCGCCCAGGGCGGCTCGTCGGTCGTCACCAACTGGATCATCGTGGCGCTGCTGATCCGGGTCAGCGACAGCGCCCGCCGCCCGCCGCCCGAGCCGCCGGAGGACGCCCCATGACCCGCTGCATCCGCCGCTGCGCCGCGCTGGGCCTGGCCCTGCTGCTGGCGCTGGCCCTCAACGCGGTCCGGGTGATGGTCCTCGACGCGGGCGCCGCCGCGGCCGACCCGGCCAACCGGCGGATCGCCATCGCCCGCTACCAGCACCCGCGCGGCGGCATCCTGGTCGGCGCCGCGAAGGTCACCGGGTCGCAGGACACCGGCGGCCAGCTGGCGTACGCCCGTACGTACCGCGACGGGCCGCTGTACGCGCCGGTGACCGGCTTCGCCTCGCAGACCTACGGCACCTCGCTGCTGGAGGGCACCGAGGACGGGCTGCTGGCCGGCACCAGCCCGCGGCTGGCCTCGGTGCCGCTGTGGAAGGAGATCACCCGCAACCGGCAGCGCCCGGGCGACGTCCACACCACGATCGACGCGGCGGCCCAGAAGGCGGCCTACACCGGTCTCGCGGGCCGCCGGGGCGCGGTCGCCGCGATCGACCCGGCGACCGGGCGGATCCTGGCCCTGGTCTCCTCGCCCTCCTACGACCCGGCGCTGCTGGCCGGTACGGGCCCCGGCGTCACGGCCGAGTGGCAGCGGCTGAACGACGACCCGGCGCAGCCGATGCTGGACCGGGCGATCCGCCAGACGTATCCGCCGGGTTCGACCTTCAAGGTGGTCACCGCGGCGGCGGCGCTGGAGAGCGGTACGGTGACCGACCTGCTGGCGCCGACCGACTCCCCCGACCCGTACCAGCTGCCCGGCACCACCGTGTCGCTGACCAACGAGGGCCGCGGCTGCGACGACGCCAGCGTCTACGACGCCTTCCGGATCTCGTGCAACACCGTCTTCGCCAAGCTGGGCGCCGACGTGGGCCTGACCGCGATGGTCCGGCAGGCGCAGGCCTTCGGCTTCAACGACACCGGGCTGCGGATTCCGCCGGGGGTGGCCAAGAGCAACATCGACACCGCGATGGGCCCCGACCAGGTGGCGCTGTCCGCGATCGGGCAGTTCGACACCACTGCGACGCCGCTGCAAATGGCGATGGTGGCCGCCGCGGTCGGCGACGGCGGCGAGCTGATGACGCCGTATCTGGTGGACCGGGTCACCAACCACGCCGGCGCGGTCGTGGCGCGTACCGGACCCGTACGGCTGCACCGGGCGGTGAGCGAGGGCACCGCCGAGCGGTTGCAGCGGCTGATGGAGGCGGTGGTCAGCGACGGCACGGGCACCAACGCGGCGATCCCGGGCGCGGTGGTGGGCGGCAAGACCGGCACCGCCCAGCACGGCTTCGGCAACAAGGGCACGCCCTACGCGTGGTTCATCAGCTACGCCAAACCGCCCGGCGCGGACCGGGCGGCGGTGGCGGTGGCCGTGGTGGTGGAGGACGCGGAGGCGGCCAGGGCCGACATCTCGGGCGGCGGCACCGCGGCGCCGATCGCGAAGGCGGTCATGCGGTCGGTGCTGGCCGCGCCGCCGCGGGCGTTCGGCGGCTGAGGGCGCGCGCTCGTGCGGGCTCTCAGGGGCTTTCGCGGGCTCGTGCGAGCGGTCAGTCCACCTTGGGGAAGCTGAAGGTGTAGCCCTGCTGGGCCAGCCAGGTCAGCGACTGGTCGAGGGCCGCCACGGTCTGGCTGCGGTCGCCGCCGCCGTCGTGGAAGAGGATCGTCGGGCCGTTGTGGATCTCGCTCTTGACGGTGGCCAGGATGGTGCCGACGCCGGGCCGGGCGAAGTCCTTGGTGTCGATGTTCCAGCCCAGCGGCCGCATCCCGTGCTGTGCGGCGAGCGCGCGGCTGGCCGGGGTGAAGGCGCCGCCGGGCGCCCGGTAGTACGGCACGGGGGCGCCGCCGGACGCGCCCTTGATCATGGTGTAGGCGTCCATGATCTCCTTCTGCTGGTACGCGAAGGGCTTGTGGTCCATGTGCTCGTCGTGGTGGACGGTGTGGTCGCACAGCCGGTGGCCCTCGGCGACGACCCGGCGGACCAGGGCGGGGTTTGCCTGCGCCTGCGGGCCGATCATGCAGAAGGTCGCGTGCACATGGTGCTGCTTGAGGACGCTGAGCACCTGGGGGGTCCACCGGGGGTCGGGTCCGTCGTCGATGGTGATGTTGACGGCCCTGCCCGGTGCCTCGGGCTGGTGCTGGATCGAGTCGGGAACGGCGGGGACCGCCGGCGGGGCGGTGGTGCCCGGGGTGTGCGGGGGGCGCGAGGTGTGCGGCGCCGCGGGCTGCCGGGCGCCGCCCTTGGGGTCGCCGGGACCCGCCGCGTCGCCGCCGCCGTCACCGCCGGGTGCCAGCAGCGCCGAGACCAGTGCCGCGATCAGCACCACGGCGACCGCCACACCGACCACCGCCGCGTGCGGCGCGCCCTTCAGCCGCGATGGCGCCAGCCACCCCAGGGATATCCGCCGTCCCGTCATGATGTGAAACCCCGCCCACTTCGTCGCCCGTCCCTTATGCGCAGATCCGTGAACTGCGCGGCCTGCGCACGGATAGATGCGGTCGCCAAGGGTACGGTTCCGCCGGCCTTCCCGTGTCGGGGGGTCGTTACACGATCAGGACGTATCAGTGCGGAGCGGTCGTCAGTCCGGTACAGGACCGCAGTTGCCCGTAGCGGTCGGTGATCCGCCGGCCCGCGGCGCCGGTCCGCGGCTGCGGCACGCCCTGGCCGTCGACCAGGGCCGGGGCGAAGTCGGCCTTGGCGACCTTGCCGCGGGTGACGGTCAGGGTGGTCACCCCGGTCTCGTCGGAGTGCGGGTAGGGCGAGGAGCCGTACCAGAGGAAGTTGCCGAAGCCGTAGGCGACATAGGTCGGCCCGAGCATGCCGGAGCCGAGCATCACATGGGCGTGGGTGCCGACCACCGCGGTCGCGCCGGCCGCCGACAGGTCCGCGGCGATCGACCTCTGCTCCGGTCCGGGGCAGCTCTGCCCCTCGGTGCCCCAGTGCAGGTAGACCACGACCACGTCCGCCTTCGCCTTCGCGGCCTTCACGGCGTGCAGCAGCCGCGGCCGGTCGAGCGCGGAGGCTATGCCGGGGCGGTTCGGACCGGCCCTGAAGTTCTGGTTGGTGATGTCGTGGACCTGGCTGGCGGCGACCACCGCGAGGCGTACGCCGTTGACCGTGGTCACGTACGGCCGGTAGGCGGCGGTGTCGTCGGGGCCGATGCCGAGCACCGGGATCGGCGAGTCGCGCTGCGCGGCGAGGGAGTCGGCGAGGCCCTGGGCGCCGTAGTCGACGGCGTGGTTGTTGGCCATGGTCACCGCGTCGATCCCGGAGCGCTGGAGGGCGCCGAGGGCGTCGGGGCCGGTACGGAAGTGGTACTTCTTCGGCTGCGCGGTGCCGCGGGTGGTGATCGCGCTCTCCAGGTTGACCATCGCGAAGTCGGCCGCGGACAGGGCGGCGGACATCGGGCCGAGCGCCGGATCGACGCCGAGCCGGCCGGCGGTGCGCTCGGTGAAGTGGACGTCGCCCGCGAAGGCGAGGGTCAGCGTGCCGGGCGGTTCGGCGGGCGCGGTCGGGCGCTTCGCGGCGGCGGCCGGCGTCCCGTCCGGCGCGGCGCCCTGCCGGGCGGCGGCGTCGGCCGGGCTGCCGCTGCGGCCGAGGACCGCCCAGCCGGTGGCCGCGGCGGCGACGAGCAGGACCGACAGGCCGACGGCCGCGTTCCTCCGGCGTCGGCGGCGCGCCTTGACCCGGCGGGCGGCGCGCCGCGATATCGGTCCGGTGTCGGTCATCGGACAAGCGTACGATCCTATGGTTGTCCGTCCGCCCCCTGGGTGATGGTTTCGGCTACTTCGGCCACCCGCGCGTCCTCCTCGGCGGCGAACCGCTCGGCGTCCAGCCGTTCGGCGATCTCCTCGTCCTGGGCCATCAGCAGGTCGAGGTTGGAGTCGCCGAGGTCGAAGACGCCCAGGTCGACGTAGGCCTGCTGGAGCCGCGGCCCCCACAGCCCGATGTCCTTGACGCACGGCACGATCCGGGAGAAGAGCAGCTTCCTGAACAGGGCCAGGAATTCCGACTTCTCGGTCAGCTCGGCCGCCTCCGCGGTGGGGATGCCGAAGTTCTCCAGCACCTCGACACCGCGCAGCCGGTCGCGCATCAGGTAGCAGCCCTCGATCACGAACTCCTCGCGTTCGCGCAGTTCCGCGTCGGTGAGCTGCTTGTAGTAGTCGCGCAGCGCCATCCGCCCGAAGGCCACGTGCCGGGCCTCGTCCTGCATGACGTAGGACAGGATCTGCTGCGGCAGCGGCTTGGTGGTGGTGTCCCTGATCATGCCGAAGGCGGCCAGCGCCAGGCCCTCGATGAGCACCTGCATCCCGAGGTAGGGCATGTCCCAGCGCGAGTCCCGCAGGGTGTCGCCGAGCAGCGCCTGGAGGTTGTCGTTGATCGGGTAGAGCATGCCGATCTTCTCGTGCAGGAAGCGGCCGTAGATCTCGGCGTGCCTGGCCTCGTCCATGGTCTGGGTCGCCGAGTAGAACTTCGCGTCCAGGTCGGGCGCGGACTCCACGATCCGGGCCGCACACACCATCGCGCCCTGCTCGCCGTGCAGGAACTGGCTGAACTGCCAGGAGGTGTAGTGCTGCCGCAGCAGCCCGCGGTCGGCCTGCGACATCGCGTCCCAGTGCCGGGTGCCGTACAGCGGCATGACCTCGTCGGGGGTGCCCAGCGGGTTGAACGGGTCGACCTCCAGGTCCCAGTCGATCCGGCGGACCGCGTCCCACTGCTTGTCCTTGCCCTTCTGGTACAGCGCGAGCAGCCGCTCGCGGCCGTCGTCGTACTCCCAGGAGAAGCGGGCGGTGCCGTGGGCGGGCACCTCCCAGCTCCACTCGGTGGGGGGCTGGGTGTAGCGGCCTTCCGTCGGCATGGTGCGGCTCCATTCACCTCGGTCGGGTGGCGGGCGGGCCGGCCGCGTGGGGCCGGTTCCTGTGCGGGGTCTTGACGGCCTTGTTGACACAGAGTCTCATAAGACCCGTACCGCTGGTAACCTTCCTGCACCGGAGGCCTGTTCGGCATGGACGCCACACTGACCGACCGCGAGAGGACCGCGGAACGCCTGCTCACGGCGTCCGCGAAGCACTCCTTCGACCCCGATACCGAGCTGGACTGGGACGCGCCCTTCGAGGAGGGCCGCTGGTTCTGGCCGCCGGAGCTGGTCTCGCTCTACGACACCCCGCTGTGGAAACACATGTCGCAGGAGCAGCGGATCGCGCTGAGCCGGCACGAGACGGCGTCGCTGTGCTCGATCGGGGTGTGGTTCGAGACGATCCTGATGCAGCTGCTGCTGCGGCACACCTACGACCTCGACCCGACCAGCGGGCACGTCCGCTACGCGCTCACCGAGATCGCCGACGAGTGCCGGCACTCCAAGATGTTCGCCCGCGCGGTCACCAAGATGGGCACCCCCGCCTACCGGCCGAGCCGGCTCGACCTGCAACTCGGCCGGGTGCTCAAAACGGTGTCCACGACTCCGGGCTCCTTCACCGGCACGCTGCTGGCCGAGGAGATCCTCGACTGGATGCAGCGGCTGACCTTCCCGGACGAGCGGGTCCAGCCGCTGGTGCGCGGCATCACCCGCATCCACGTGGTCGAGGAGGCACGGCACATCCGCTACGCCCGCGAGGAACTGCGGCGGCAGATGGTCACCGCGCCGCGCTGGGAGATCGAGTTCACCCGGATGACGTCCGCGCAGGCCGCGCGGGTGATAGCCCGCTCGCTGATCAGCCCGCAGGTCTACGCGGAGGTCGGCCTCGACCCCGAGTACGCGACGCACCTGGCGCTGAACAGCCCGCACCGGCAGGACGTGATGCGGCAGTCCGCGAAGCGGCTGATGGACTTCTTCGAGGAGATCGGGCTGGTCCGGGGCCCGAGCAAGCGCCTGTGGCGCGCCTCGGGCTTGGTCGCCTGACGCCGGGTCGACCCCGGCCCCGGTGGGCCTGACGGCGGATCGGGGCCGGCTCCGGGCCGGCGGCCCCCGTGCGGCCGGCGGTGAGTCGGCGGCGCCGCTGGGTCGGCTGACGCCGGGTCATGTCGCCTGGCAGCGGGTCGGCACCGGCCCCGGGTCTCGTCGGCCGGCGGCGGGGGTACGCGGGAGGGCGCGTGGCCCCATGGG